>CAZSSE010000018.1:0-13427 GCA_964609165.1 uncultured Lachnospiraceae bacterium | reverse complement strand
GCTTGGCGATGCCCCATTGACAACGGCTATTATATCACATCAAGCCCTGTTTGTCAAGTATTTTTTGAAAAAAATTTCACATATTTCCCACATATTACGCTTTTCTCCCGCACATTATTATTCCCCGTCAGATATTTTTTATCCATTTTTTTATTTATCGTCAAAATATGATTGAAAATCTCGCAAAAATGTGCTATAATATATACATCTGCCCGTGGCACAGCTGGATAGCGCGTCAGACTCCGACTCTGAAGGCCGCAAGTTCGAATCTTGTCGGGCAGGCCAAAAATTCGACAAGCCTAAGCTTGTCGAATTTTTTATTTATCATAAAATCGTCAAAGCAACAGGTATGATCAGCTTTTTCGCGCAGGCTTCTGCCGCGTTCCTTTTAAAGCGTCTATCAGATAGTTTCGACCTTTATAATATTCGTATTACCCGACGAGCCGTTCGTAACTCCGCCGGTGATAACTATGCGATCGCCCTTCTGCAAGGACATACGCGATTTTGCGAGCTTAGCGGCAGTATAGAACAATACGTCAAGCGAATTGAACATCTCGCTCATCACAGGCGTAACGCCCCATGAAAGTGCGAGCTTTCTCCACGTTCTCTCGTCGGTGGTAACGCCGAGAATATCTATCGGGCAGCGGAAGCGTGAAACCATACGCGCAGTCATTCCCGACAGCGAGCAGACTGCAATAGCTCCCGCCTTTATATCTATTGCCATAGCGCAGGTCGCGTGAGATATTGCATCGACGGTATTTCTTATTATAAAATCCGAATTATAGAATATCTTCGCATAGTCTATACCCGTTTCGGTCTGAAGCGCAATTCTTGCCATGGTCTGAACTGTAAGCACGGGGTATTTTCCCGCTGCCGTCTCACCCGAGAGCATTATTGCGCTCGTTCCGTCGTATACGGCGTTTGCAACGTCCGAGATCTCCGCTCTTGTGGGACGCGGATTGTGGATCATCGATTCAAGCATCTCGGTTGCGGTTATAACGCGCTTACCGAGCAATCGGCAGGTTGTGATAAGGTATTTCTGTATGCCGGGAAGCTCCTCAAAGGGTATCTCAACGCCCATATCTCCGCGTCCGATCATAATACCGTCGCACTCCTCGCATATCTCGCGTATATTATCAACGCCCGAGCGGTTTTCGATCTTAGCAATTATATCTATGTCATCTCCGCCGTTGGCGCGCAAAAATTCCTTTACATCTACCAGATCCTGCTTTACCGACACAAAAGAGCAAGCTATGAAATCGACCTCATTTTCAATTCCGAACAAAAGGTCGCGCTTATCGTAGTCGCTCAGATACACCTGCTTCAGCACCTTGCCCGGGAAGCTCATACTCTTACGATTTGAAAGCTCTCCGCCCGCGATAACGTGGCAGTGGATCTCTGTGTCCTCGACCGACTCGACCTCAAAAATAACAAGTCCGTTATTGAGCAATATTCTCTCCCCCGCCTTCATCTCGCCGGGTAAGCCCTTGTAATTGACCGATACACAGGTCTGATCGCCCTCAATGTCCCGTGATGTAAAGGTGAATTTATCACCCTCGGCAAGCATTATCTTGCCATCCTTAAAGGTCTTTATTCTGTATTCGGGTCCCTTCGTATCAAGCAATATAGCGATAGGCATATCAAGCTTTTCACGCACAGTCTTGATAAGATCTATATTTTTCTTATGCTCCTCATGCGTGCCGTGTGAAAAATTCAATCTTGCAACGTTCATTCCGGCAAGGCACATTTTTGTCAGGGTTTCCTCGTTATTGCAGGCAGGTCCGATAGTACATACGATTTTTGTTTTTCTCATTTTTATTCCTCTATATAATCACAAAATACAATAATTTTAAAGCGATCCAAATTCTCACTCATTATATATTATACCACAAAAAATGCAAAAGTCAATCAATTACAAAAAGTTAATTTTTTTATTACAGTAAAAACAAAAACACACCCGTGCAAGGCGCTGCGCCATTGACGCAGACCTTGACAGGTGTGTTTTTATTTAAGCGTTATAGATCAACCTAAGCTAAGCTCTTTATTCAAGCTCACCGTTCTCGACTGCAACTACAGCATCGTCTGTAACCTCTACCTTGATATTCATCATAGCCGCGATAGAGATGATCTCCTTCTTGGTAGCACCGTCCTTCTCTGATGCCTGCCACTTATCGTTAAGCGATTTTACAAGCTTTGCCTTTTCGATGTCGGAAAGATTTTTCTGAGAGTTGAGCGGGTCGACCTTCGGCGAGCTTCCTTCTCCGTAAACAGTTTCAACGACGGTATTGGACATAGCAGTAGAGTCCATAATATTGTTTACATACTCATCCTCTGTTATCTGCGTTGCACTTTCTGCTCCGCCAAAGGTGGGCGTATTATTATCGGTATTTTCGGTAATCGACATCATTACGTTCATCATATCGGCTACCGCGCCGGATTCGTTAGCGTACTCGGATGCGGGCACGTTCTTGAGGTTGCCGAAGGTCGTGCTTATCATCTGTGCAGAGGACGCAGCACTTCTCTCGGGCACGCCGTAATTCTTCATAACGTTGGGCGTAGCCATGGTTTCCATAACTGTCGCCGCCTCGGGGGTGAGGTTTGCAAGCATTTTATCTACAGCTTCCTTGGTATTTTTGTTCTTATCAGATGCAGCCTCAAGCATTTCAATAACACCGGAAAGCGAGGTCATTACCGACGCATAGCTGTTCGATCCCGAGTTTTCCTTGATAGATTTTGCCGAATCGGTCGCCTCAAGCACGGTAAAGCCTATCTGATCGTGAACGAGCTCGGACTGAAGGATCGCAGCAAGCATCAGACCTGTCTTTTCCTCACCGACTGTCTCTGTCTGCGCAAACGAGTCAAGCGCAGGACCCATAGCCGTGAGCATATTCTTTGCAACAAAGGTATCGCCCTTAATGTCCGCGACCATCTGATAGGTAACAGCAAACGCATGTGCAAGCGCATCAGCCTCGTGCTCCTTGTCGGTAATGGTCGGTACTCCTTCTATTATCATATCCTTGGATACGATCTCCGTCTTACTTACGAAATCATCAACATCGGCAACTATATTGGTTTTGAGCCACGAGGTCATATTTGCGTCTACCGTAGCTGCGGACGCAGCACGGTTAAGCTCATCCTCGCTGACTCTGATGCCGTAGGTGTCGAAAACATCGGCGTAAGCTATTACAAGCGCATCA
This sequence comes from uncultured Lachnospiraceae bacterium, assembly GCA_964609165.1. GTDB lineage: Bacteria > Bacillota > Clostridia > Oscillospirales > CAG-272 > HGM12713. The sequence goes on along the minus strand of CAZSSE010000018.1, from coordinate 10,230 downwards.
TGATCGGTTCCTCTTATTGCAGAGAAATCCTGAACAAAATCGGCATAGAGTTGCGCTCTCACCTGAGGTGCCTGCACGCTATCCATAAGCATACCAACACCGAAGTCAGCAACTCCGTCGACGAACGGCACGTGCCTCTCGTCCTCAAGGAATATGCGGAAAAGCTTTGACGTGGTCTTCTCATCGGAGAGGATCGCCATCGCATTACCCGAAAGATCGGACGTAAGTCCGTCCTCGACTACTACAGCAATAGCCTCGGTAAAAGCTTTTACGTCGGTCTTGATATTTTCTTTATCGGAGGTAGACAACACCTGTATTGTCGCGTCGTTCAAGCTCTTGAAATCCTTGCCGAGCGACGGACGCTTTAGACCGTAATACGCACGTCCCTCGCTCCAATCCTCGCCTGCCGCCGAGCATATCTCGGTAACAAGTATACGGGATATTACGGACTTTGAAAACGCAGGAGAAATATCTCTTATAGCCTCGCCTGCCTTATCGGGTTCCTCGTTTGCGTTTACCAACGCCACCGTCGAGTTTGCGAGCGATGCAAAAAGCGCACTCTCTTTATTAAGGTTTGCCATTTCACCGTCGACCGTGGCGGTAGTCATAAGACCGTAAAGAGCCTTTCCGCCCACGAGCTTGACGGTAAGCGTACCAGCGTTGTTTGCGCTTCCGTCAACTATATCGGAAATAGTGGCAACTACTCCCGTTTCATCGGCATCCTCAGCCATATTCAACGCAACCGGAACTACACCGTCCACAAGCTCAAGAGCTCCCGTAAGCGGAACAAGGAATGTGCAAAGCACCAGCACCGAGCAAACGGCTCCGAGCGTAGCACCAAGCAGATTGGCGTGATGAACGGCAAACACCGAATTACTCTTTTTAATGCCCTTTCTTTCAACAGCCTTCTTTTCTTTTTTGATCCTTTCTGTCTTGCCCTTCTTTTCAAAAGCATTCAAAATGACCTTGAGCACGACCTTGCCCACAATATTCAAGACTATTCGCAAGACGATAAAGAGCGGGATAAAAATTATAGGCGCGACCACCATAGCAGCAAGCTTGCTGATTGCGGTAAGACCCGTTGGAAGCTCTGCAAGCATGTCGCCGATCTCACCAAGCGATCCGCCCTCTACCAGAGAGGTCACAGCCTTACCTATAACCAGGTTGGAAATAAGAGCCGCCAGCAGCGCAGCAAGAACAGCCGACACAAGCACTACGATAATGCGCGTAAGCGACAGCTCCCACTTATATTTTCTTCCGAAAAGTATACCGACAAGCACCGCAAGTCCGGCACATACCAGGAATGGAAGAGAGAATATCAAAGCAAATAAATTCATCATTTTCCTCCTTGTTAATAATTAAGTAAAATTAAATTTATATACAGTATTTGCACAATACTGTCTTAATTATATACCCTTTTTGCGATATTGTCAACATTTTTCTCATTTTGTGCCGCATAGCGCACCGCGGCGCATATTCCGACCGTCCTGTAGTTGCCCTTGACGAATATCTCATCGGCGTGATAGCCCTCAAATTTCATACCGAGCTTTTCCATTACGCGAAGGGAACGCTCATTGCCCTGCATAAAACGAGCCTCTATACGGTGCAATGAAAGCTCACTGTAGCCGAACTCCATCACTCGACCTGCCGCCTCCGAGGCATATCCCCTGCCCCAAAAATCGGGGTGAAGAACATAGCCTATCTCTCCGGAATTGTCAGATGTATTTATCCTTGTAAAGCCGCAGGTGCCTATCATCCTCCGGCTCTCTCGCTCTATTATTGCCCAATCGTAGAAATCCCCGAGAGCGTACCGCTCCTGAATATAGTGCAGATAGTCGCGCGTATAGGCAATACTCGGATGCGGACTCCAGAGCAGATAACGAGTTACGTCCTCGCGGTGCGCATATGAGAACATATCCTCGGCGTCGAGCGGATGCATTGGTCTGAGTAAAAGACGCTCGGTCTGCAGCGTCGGCATATTTGAAAATATCTTATAGACCGTCTCTTTTTTCATACAGCCCCCAAAAAATTAAAACTCCTAAACACATTATATACGATTTTGCGTTTTTTTGCAAGCATTTGAAGAATATTTGCAGGTAATAAAAGAAAATAATTGTACAACCCTTTGACAAAGGCAGTTCAATATGCTATAATTAAGATGTGTAAGAATATCAAAACGGAGGAATTATGAGCGGCAGAACGTTGCGCGAAGAGGCAAGACTATATTTTGTACCCTACATTCTCGGAAATAATTCGGCGGCGCATAAGCTCGCATCACGGATCCTTCGCAAATTCGGCATCGTCTCGCTCATATGCGACGATCGCCGCTCCGCGCTCGATCTTATAGATATGTCCAGCAGAACCGTGGTTCTGACACCGACCGACAGCCCGCGCCTGATAGCCGAGCAGCTTATTGCCTTAGCAGCTCAAAGCAGCTATACTCTGCCGCTTATTATTACAACCGACGACAGATACTCAAAAGCAGTCAAGTCCGAGCAAGAGCTGCTGGAGCGTACATTTATCATCACAGATGCGGACAGCCTTTTCGAGTCCTCTCCGCTTACAAATACTCTCAAATAGCTATCCGGATTTTAAATATTTTAAAGAAAGGCGGTGAGCGGATTGCAAAGCATCGAAAAAAAGCAAAAGCTTCTCGGTATCCTCGGCGGACTTGGACCGATGGCAAGCGTATATTTCTGCGAAATGCTCATCTCTCATACAATGGCAGATCGCGACTGCGACCACATAAACTTTTTGCTCTCATCCCGCGCCGATACCCCGGATCGCTCGTCCTACATTTTGGGGCTGTCGGACGACGATCCAACCCCTGCCATGACCGAGGAAGCGCGCCGTCTTGAGGCGGCAGGTGCGGAGCTTATCGCCATACCATGCAATACGGCTCACTACTTCTATGACAGGATATGTAAGGCGGTCAACACGCCGATACTTAACATAATCACCGAGACCGCGCGCTTCTGCCACGCAAGCGGAGTACGCAAAATAGGCGTTCTCGCCACCGAGGGAACCGCCGCATCGGGTGCTTATCAGAAATTTCTCGACGGATTTTCCATAGAGATCCTCCCTCTCACAAGAGCCGAGCAGGATACGGTAAGCGACATAATATTCAACAAAATAAAGCGAGGACTTGCGCCCGACGTAGACGCTCTTATGTCGGTGGCAGAGGCTTTGCGCTCGCGCGGTGCCGAGCTTATAGTTCTCGGATGCACCGAGCTGTCACTTGTAAAAAAGCAGCATCTGCTGCCGGAATATATCATCGACTCGCTTGAGCTTCTCGCGCTATCCGCAATAGCCGCCTGCGGCAAAACTCCCATCGGATTTGATACGGCACTTATGAAATTTTACGGCTCCGCCGGAAAGGATGTACACTGAATATGCTTTTATCCGAATTGATGAAGGTTATCGATTATACCGAGGTTATCAACAGAACGGGCATAGACCCGCAGGGTGTTGATATAATATCACTTTGCTCGGATTCCAGAAAGGTCTTTTCCGACTCGCTCTTCGTTTGCATTTCGGGTGCCCTCAACGACGGGCACGAATATGCCTACAACGCCTACACGCGAAAGTGCCGCATATTTGTCACCGAGCGGCATATCAAGCTCCCTGATGACGCATTTATCATTATAACAAAAAACACACGTCTTGCTCTCGCACGGCTATCTGCGGCGTTCTTCGGCTATCCTGCCGACAAGCTGACGGTCATCGGCATCACGGGAACAAAGGGCAAGACAACCACCTCCCTGCTGATATACAACATCCTTGAGGCAAACGGCATTCCCGCAGGATATATAGGCTCAAACGGAATTACTTACGGAGCTCATCAGATCAACACGGTAAACACCACACCCGAAAGCTACGATATTCACGAATATATGAAAAAGATGGTTGATTCGGGCATCAAGGTCGTGGTAATGGAGGTTTCATCTCAAGCGCTTAAAATGGGCAGAGTACACGGCATTAAATTCAATATCAGCGTATTTACCAATCTCTCGCCCGACCATATAGGAGAGTTTGAGCACGCAGACTTTGACGAGTATAAAAACTGCAAGCGTATGCTGTTTACCGATTACGGCACGGAATATATAGTTTACAATGCCGACGATGAATATGCAAACGAGATAATCGGCGGCAATCGCTGCCCCAAGGCAAGTATTTCTGGCGGAGGAGACAAAAACGCCGATTATTCGGCAGAAAGTATCACCTTCTTCCGCGCTCCCGGAAAAATCGCCGTTAACTTTATCTGCAACGGACGCGACGGAAGCCATCCCGTCTCTCTCTCCTTCCCCGGAGATTTCAGCGTATACAACGGGCTCACAGCTATCGCCGTCTGCCGCCGTCTCGGGCTTGAGATCGAGGAGATCATAGAGGCGATGAGAAGCATCCGCATCAAAGGCAGATTTGAGACCTACGAGCTTCCGAACGGCGCCACCGTGGTTATCGACTATGCTCATAACGGAGTAAGTCTCAAGGCAGCTCTTGCCGCTTTGCGCAATTACGGTCCCACAAGGCTTATCTGTCTGTTCGGCTCTGTCGGCGGAAGAACGAGAATGCGCCGCGCCGAGCTCGGTCTGGTCGCTTCACGCGATGCCGATTTCTGTATCCTCACCTCGGATAATCCCGACAACGAGTCACCGTGGTCTATCATAGGCGAGATCGCGTCATATTTCACCGCAGGCACCGCGCCCTACGTCGCTATACCGGATCGACGCAAGGCGATCGAATACGCGCTTCAGAACTCTAAGCAGGGCGATATTATATTGCTTGCGGGCAAGGGACATGAAACTTATCAGCTTGTATGCGGCGTGCGCGAGAATTTCTGCGAGGCAGACATCGTCGCTGAATATTGCGCTAAAAGCGGCGATGGAATTTAGAAAAATCATTCACGGTCTATATCAAGGCAGGTTACTCGTGATCCGCAGCTCGTACCATAGCGAAAAAAATTTAAAGCTCAAATGCATGAGCCGATATGTAACAAGCAAATAAAAAACATTGATCGGGCGCGACAATACCGATCAATATCAACAATCTATCTGACCCCGCCATAACGGCGGGGTCTTCATTTTACCACGTTAAAACGCGCCTTACATTATAATCATCATAGAGAGCATCAGAACGGCAAGCATACCGAAATTAAATAGCGAGAACATAACAATATATCTACCGCTCTTTCCGGGATTATGCTTTGCGTACTCGCGGAAGGTAATAAGGCTTGCGAGCGAGGCGATCAGCGTTCCCGCTCCGCCGATATTGACACCGACGAGCAAAGGTGCGTAATTATCGGTAAACTGCGAGAGCAATATCGCCGACGGCACGTTACTGATAAACTGACACGAAAGCACGCTGAAAAGCAGTGTGTTCTGCTCAAGCAGGATTATGCTTTGCGTACTCGCGGAAGGTAATAAGGCTTGCGAGCGAGGCGATCAGCGTTCCCGCTCCGCCGATATTGACACCGACGAGCAAAGGTGCGTAATTATCGGTAAACTGCGAGAGCAATATCGCCGACGGCACGTTACTGATAAACTGACACGAAAGCACGCTGAAAAGCAGTGTGTTCTGCTCAAGCAGATGTGAGAATATCATTCTCACTGCATCGATTCTCGCCATATTCCCTGCGAAGATAAAAAAGAAAACAAAGGTAAACAGAAGCGGATAGTCGACCTGCGCAAGCGCCGTTCGGTCGGCAAACAAAAGAACGAGCGGAATGATTATAAGTCCAAGCCAATACGGTATTCCGCGGAAAACAATAGCTATCGAAAGAGCGAAAAGTGCCAGATAAAGTACAGTACGCTTTGGCTCAAGTCTTATCTGCTCTCCCTCAAACTCGAGTGCCTCGCCCTTGACAAAGATGAGACAGCAAGCGGTAATAAGAATTATAGATATAATAAACGGCGGAGCCATTATTGCCATAAACTCGCCCGTGGGAATACCGTATTTTGTGTACAGATAGAGATTTTGCGGATTGCCGAAGGGCGTCAGCATACCGCCGAGATTTGCGGCGATATTCTGCATAATAAAGGTAAACACCATATATTTCTGCTTGCCCGTAGAGGTCAGCACAAAATATCCGAGCGGTAAAAAGGTCAGGAGTGCCATATCGTTCGCAATCAGCATAGATCCGATAAAGGTTATGTATACGAGAGCAAGCACGCACATTCTTGCGTTTTTGAACATACGCACGATCTGCTGAGCGAGCATATAGAAAAAGCGGATATTTCGCAGAGCGCATACTACTGCAAGCACGCAAAAAAGACACGTGAGCGTTTTAAAATCAAAATATCCGAGATACTCAGCGTCGGGAGGAACGATAATGCTCGTAAGCACCGCAAGCACAAGTGCTATTGCCATAACGACGTTCCTTTTGATAAAGGCCGCGATATGCGATAAAAGATCGCGCAAGTGATGCTGCTTGCCCGAATGTCCGCCGATATTTTGTATACGTCTTCCGCCAACGTGAGCACCGTTCATAGTCATACCTCTGAATAAATTTTTTACAGCCCGTATATTCTAACTCTACCCGTCGTTTTTGTCAATAGATTTTGATAAATTTAAACAGGATAAAATAAAAAATTTAGCATTATGTTTTTTCTGATTTCTCTTGAAATTATTAAAAATATATGTTAAAATAAGCCGTATGGAGCACCTCATCGTGTATTCACTACAAAAACATTGAAAGGACTGCTATTATGCTCGATAATAACCTCCACTATTCGCTCAATGACGGAATACTCACCGTTGGAAACGCTTTGTTTTCCAAGGATTTTCCCGCCTTTGTCTCTGCCGAGGAATCGACTGTTGCTCCAAAGAGCCGCTCTATTCCCTATCACAGAGTAAATGCTATCCGCCAAAACGGAAGCACCGTATCATTCGACGTATGGGATGATCTTCCTGCCGTTCGTATAGGTGATGACAGCGAGGATGTGCTTTTCAGGCTTGTCGGAAATCACTGGACGGTACGCGCCGTAAGGCTTAACGCATTTACCGACGATGTTGACACGCTTGCCGAGGAGGTACAGTACAACTACTTCGATCAAGGCTTTCAGAAGCCTATTTCCGGCGATATTTTTATGTTCGAGGACCCCGAGACCTATAACGCAATAGTAGTTATCTCCGAAACTCCCGATTGGACGCGCGGAGAGCTGAGCATTCCTCAGCGTCGGGATTGCTCGGTAATGCTTAAAAACAACGGATACCCCGTAGTGATCGGTTATTGTAAGAAGGGAGAGTGCGAAGCCCTCTGCCGCTCCTATTTCCGTCACGTGAACGATTGCCCCGAGCTTATTACTATGTCGAACACGTGGGGCGACTGCAACGGTCGTGAGCGAGTTTGCGAGGCGTTTATAGACAGAGAGATCGATGCGGCGCACGACCTTGGTGTTGACATCGTGCAGATAGACGACGGCTGGCAGCAGGCGTGGACTGTCTTCCCGAGAACATGGGTAGACGACGGTCTGTACTTTGACGATGAGTCATGGAAGCACAACGCCGAACGCTTTCCAAACGGCATAATGCCGCTTACCGAAAAGGCTTGCAGGCTTGGCATCAAGGTCGGCGTGTGGTTTGTTCCATCAAGCCGCCTCTGCTTTGAACGGCTCGAAAAGGATAAAGAGGTACTGACAAAGCTATATAATGAATTTGGTGTGCGCTTCGTAAAGCTCGATCTGTATCAGGCTGTAAGCAAGGTACATACGGATAAATTTCTTGAGCTCCTCCGTCACATTCATTCGCTCGGCGACGATATTACCGTTCAGATGGACGTTACAAGACACGACCGTCTTAATTATCTTTGCGGTAACGAATACGGAACAATATTCGTCGAGAACAGATACACCAAGACCGCTAATTACTTTCCACACAGGGTTCTCCGCAATCTGTGGACAATATCGAGATACGAGCCATCAAGCCGTTTTCAATTTGAGCTTGTCAACCCCGATCTCAACAGGGAAGCCTACCGAGAGGGCGATCCATTTGCTCCCGCAAGCTATGATATGGATTATCTGTTTGCAAGCGTAATGCTTTCTAACCCGTTGTTCTGGATGGAAATGCAGTTTCTTCCTAACGAGAGAAGAGCTCAACTCGCTCCCTTGATGAAGGTCTGGAAGGAGCACAGAGCGGTGCTTGCAAAGTCAGACGTAATGCCTATAGGCGAGATGCCCTCGGGACGCAGCAATACAGGCTTCTATATATCGAAGGATGGAGAACCACTGTATCTGCTTCTGTTCCGCGAGGCAACCGACAGAGATACAGCCACCTTTACCCTGCCCGTGGATAATGCCGAGGCAGATGTGCTTTATTCCAACGCCGACGTAAATATCAGAATAGAGAACGGAACAGCTACCGCCAAGCTTTCAAAGCCCGGAGCATATGCGTTCATCAAGCTGAAATGATATGATATGCCAATAAAAGCAGACACGCCATATGGAGTTATCCTTACGGCGTGTCTGCTTTTACTTTTATCAAATTATTTTTATCAGAATTTAAGAAATCCGCCAAAGGTAATTCCAAATGCCTCAAATACGGCAAAAGCAAGGATCATCAGCAAAAGAATGGGGGCAACGTATATCATTCCCTTGAAAAGGCCCGCAAGCCTGAACCTTCCGCTCAAAGAAACCTCGTCGATAATGTCCTTTGGTCTTATGACGTAGCATACCATAAGACATGTCAGAATAGCAACGATAGGCATAAGCACGCTGTTGGTTATAAAGTCGAAGAAGGTAAGAATATCCATTCCCAATGGCATAAATCCAGACCATACGCCAAATCCGAGTGCCGAGGGTACGCCGATAGCGAATGCTCCGCAGAGAACTATAAGACACGTGACCTTTCTTTCGATGTGAAACTTGTCCTGAATTATAGATACCACGGTCTCCATAAGAGAGATCGATGAGGTAAGAGCGGCAAAAAGGACGAGGACAAAGAATATCGCACCGATAGCATTGCCCAGAACTCCGCCCATATCATTAAATACCTTAGGCAGTGTTACGAACATAAGTCCCGGTCCCTTGTTCAACCCCTCTATGCCCGAATAGCTGACGACCGACGGAACTATCATAAGTCCCGCAAGAAAAGCAATTCCCGTGTCAAAGAACTCGATCTGATGAACAGATGATTCAAGGTTCACGTCCTTTTTCATATACGAGCCGTAGGTTATCATAATACCCATCGCCAGCGACATTGAGTAGAAAAGCTGTCCCATAGCCGAAACTACCGTCATAATACTGAAATTAGCAAAATCGGGCTTCAGATAGTAAAGCAGACCATCCCATTTGCCTTGTACACCGTTGGAAATGCACACGAATGCGGCAATACCGACAGACAGCAGCACAAGAATCGGCATCATTACCTTGCTGACCTTTTCGATACCCTTCTCAACGCCGAACAGAACAACGATCGCCGTTATCGCTATAAATAAAGCAAAGAAAAGAATTGATTGCCCTGCACTGCCGATAAATCCCTCAAAATATCCGTCGGTTGCCGCCGCATTTGCGTTTCCGCTGACAAAAACCGTCAGATATTTTATTACCCAGCCGCCTATGACCGAATAATAGGGCAAAATAAGAGCGGGAACGATTGCGGCGATATATCCGATAAAAGAGCATTTTTTATTCAGCTTGCTAAATGCGCCTATTGCGGAAAGCCCCGTCTTTCTTCCTATGGCTATCTCGGCTATCATCAGAGAAAATCCGAATGTGACCGACAGTATAATATAAACGAGCAAAAATATTCCTCCGCCGTGCTGGGCTGCAAGGTAGGGAAAACGCCAAAGATTGCCAAGTCCGACCGCGCTACCTGCGGCAGCAAGAACAAATCCGATCTTACCCGTAAAGCTGCTTCTCTTTTTCTCCATAATTACTCCTGATAAAATTTTATAAGACCTATATATTATCTCACTGTTTAACAAAAAAATCAAGTCTTTTGGCTAAAAAAAGTAAATTATAATTCTTTTTTGTTATGTTAACAGTTAAAATTATAATGCACCGCGGAGAAACTCTCCGCGGTGCATTTTATTGCAAAGCAAATTTTATTGCAAATAATCCGTGATTATTTGCTTGCCTCCTCGATAGCAACCGCAACCGCAACGGTCATACCGACCATGGGGTTGTTGCCTGCTCCGATAAGTCCCATCATCTCAACGTGAGCGGGAACAGAGGAAGAGCCTGCGAACTGAGCGTCGCCGTGCATTCTTCCCATAGTATCGGTCATACCGTAGGA
>CAZSSE010000017.1:0-13596 GCA_964609165.1 uncultured Lachnospiraceae bacterium | reverse complement strand
GCTCCTTGATAACGACAACGGGTATAAATTTTTCCATTATGCTTTACCTCTCTAAGATTTATTTTAAAATATCAAACTCCGGAATAAGCTGCGAAGCCACAGTCGATTGGTAGTACCACGCCGGTAATTGCCGAAGCCGCTCTATCGTCGCAAAGGAAGAGAGTGGCGCCGAGCAGCTCGGATGCGTCAACAAATCTGCCCATAGGCGTTCCGTTAAGTATCTTTGCGCTTCGTGCCGTTGGCGTTCCGTCCTCATTGAAGAGGAGCGTATAGTTCTGCGCCGATACCAAAAATCCGGGTGCTATTGCGTTGCAACGAATTCCCGTTCCCGCAAAGTGAGTTGCGAGCCACTGCGTAAAGTTTGAAATTCCGGCCTTTGCCGCCGAGTATGCGGGAATCTTGGTAAGCGGTGTATAGGCATTCATCGACGAGATGTTAAGTATGCACCCACCTTTTTTGTTTACGAGATCCCTTGCGAATACCTGCGTAGGAAGCAGGGTGCCCTGAAAATTAAGCTTGAATACGAAGTCAACCCCCGATGCGTCAAGATCGAAGAAGGATTTACCGCTCTCTTTTGCCTCGTGGTGATATTCATTATCGGTGGTGGCTCTGGGGTTATTTCCGCCCGCTCCGTTTACAAGAATGTCACATTCGCCAAGATCGGCGAGAACTGCCTTGTGTACCTCCTCAAGAGCCTCTGTGTCGAGTACGTTTGCCTTGTAGCCCTCGCAGACAAAGCCCTCTGCTTTAAGCTCAGCGGCGAGCCTACTGACTGCCTCCTCGTTGAGGTCAAGAGCCGCGACCTTAGCCCCCGACTGAGCGAATGCGCGAGCCATGGCTCCGCATATAAGTCCGCCTGCACCCGTAACAACGACTACCTTGCCTGTGTAATCAACATTAAGTGGAAGATCTATCATTTTTTTTTGCCTCCAAAATTATTTTTTATCGAATTTTTCAAGCATGTCCCATACGCCGAGCATATACATTATGCCGAGCGCGCGGTCGTAAAGACCGTATCCGGGGCGCACGCTTCCCGGCCCCTCGTCCCACAGATGTCTGCCGTGGTCCGGGCGTATATATCCCTCGTAGCCGCAGTCGTGGTAAGCCTTAAGAATATCAAGTATTCCGGTATCTCCGTCGCAATCGCGGTGGCTTGCCTCGGAGAAGTCGCCGTTTTCAAAGTGCTTTACGTTACGGATATGCGCAAACGCAATGCGGTCGCAATGCTTGCGGATTATATCGGCGACGTTATTGCTCGGATCTGCGTTAAGGCTTCCCGAGCAGAGCGTCAGACAGCTGTATTCGTCATCGACCATCTTCAGAAAACGATCTATGCTTTCCTCGTTGACGAGCAGGCGGGGAAGCCCGAATATATCCCAAGGCGGATCGTCCATGTGTATTGCCATCTTGATGTCGCACTCGCGGCAGGTGGGCATTATTGCCTCAAGGAAATACTTGAGGTTTGCCCAGAGCTTCTCATGATCCACGCCCTCGTAGGCGCGGAACAGCTCGTCAAGCTTGGCCATTCTCTCCGGCTCCCATCCGGGGAATGACATATTGTACTTTTCTGTAAAGTCAAGGATATACTTTGCCATAGCGTTATAGTCGTCTTGAATCATATTCTTTTCGTAGAAGAGCGCAGTCGAGCCGTCGCCTACGGGATGAAAGAGATTGCTTCTCGTCCAGTCGAATATCGGCATAAAGTTATAGCAAATTACCTTAACTCCGAATTTGGAGAGGTTGCGTATAGTGGTCTTGTAATTCTCGATATAGCCGTCTCTGGTTGGCAGACCGATCTTTATATCGTCGTGAACGTTGACCGATTCTACCACGTCCATATTGAAGCCGTATTCGTCGAGCTGACGCTTGACCTCGGCGATCTCGTCGACCTCCCATATCTCACCCGGCAGCTTGTGATGCAATGCCCAGACTATACCGTCTACGCCGGGTATCTGTTTAATATCGGAGAGCTTGATCCTGTCGTTTCCCTCTCCATACCATCTGAATGTCATTTTCATTGGCATAGCTTACCTCCAAGACCTTTATATTTCAAAATAACGCTTTGCATTTTCGTAGCAAATGCCGCGTGTTATATTTGCAAGTGCTGCCTCGTCGTTCGGATACTCTCCGCTTTCCACCCACTCGCCTATAAGCGAGCAGAGAATACGGCGGAAGTATTCATGCCTTGCATAGCTCAAGAAGCTTCGCGAGTCGGTCAGCATACCGATAAAGTTACCGAGCAGACCGAGGTTTGCAAGACTGATGAGCTGATCGCGCATACCCTGCTTATGATCGTTGAACCACCAAGCGCTTCCGTGCTGTAGCTTGCCCGGCACGCCGCTTCCCTGAAATGCGCCGATTATGCAATCAAGAAACTGATTGTCGCCGGGATCAAGGCTGTAGAGCACGGTTTTTGGAAGCGTGTCGGTAGAATATAGCTTGTCTAACAGCTTCGGGATAGCTGCGCTTGAGTTAGGACCGATGCAGTCAAAGCCTGTGTCGGGACCAAGCCTCTTGAGCATTGCGGAGTTGGGATTTCGCAGACAGTTGTAATGTATCTGCATTACCCAGCCGAGCTTTGCGTATTCAGCGGCGCAGAAAAGGAGCAGTGAGGTCTTAAGCGGCTCTGCCTCGGCAGAGCTTATTCTCTCACCCTTAAGTCCGCGGTCGATTATTGCGTCGAGCTCGGCATCGCTTGCCTCTGCGAAAAACGCATAGTCAAGCCCGTGGTCGCTTGCGCGGCATCCGCACTCGTTAAAATACGCTATTCTTGCGCCGAGAGCCTTTTTTAGCGATGCAAGGTCGCATATTTGAACGCCCGATACCGCCGAAAGCTTTGTAACGTAATCAAGCCAGCCGTCCTTGTCTATATTGAGAGCCTTATCGGATCTGAAGGAGGGCGCAACGGTTGCCTCCATGCTTGCTTCTGCGGCAAGCAGCTTATGGTACTCAAGGTTGTCGCAAGGGTCGTCCGTAGTGCCTATGAACACGACGTTGCTTTGCTTTATAAGTCCGCGAACGCTCATATCCTCGCTCTTGAGCTTTTCTGCGCACAGGTCGTAGACCTCGTCGGCGGTAGATGCGTTAAGTATGCCCTCGTATCCGAAGTAATTTTTTAATTCAAGATGACACCAATGGTACATGGGGTTTCCTATCGCAAGCGGAAGCATCTCGGCAAATTTGCGAAATTTTTCACGAGGGTCTGCGTCTCCGGTGATATAGTATTCGTCAACGCCGTTTGAACGCATGAGACGCCATTTGTAGTGATCGCCCGCAAGCCATACCTGCGTGATATTTTCAAAGTGCTTGTCCTCGTATATTTCACGCGGACTTACGTGGCAATGATAGTCTATTATCGGCATTTTTGCCGCATAGCCGTGATAAAGCTTTTTTGCCGTCTCTGTAGTAAGAAGAAAATTATCGTTTGGAAATTGTTGCAAAATGATTCTCCTTTCGTTGATCTTTTATCGTATTCAGCGTGTATTAAAATTCATGACTACTTATTTTATTATGGCTTTTATTGTAGCACAATGTTTTTGTAATTTCAATGGATTTTTGCGATTTTTTTTAAAATACAAAAATTAAATATATGTATTCACGCATACTTCATAATATGCGGAAGCACCGCATATTCGACCGCAATTACTTGCATAGAATAAAAAATGTCGAAAAACCCAATTTGGATGAAAAAAGACCTTGATTTATTTCTATCTGTGGTGTATAATTATTATGTATTGGTATCTGAATTTACGCGGAGGTTTTTATGAGCAGAGTTTCAAAGCATAATTACTATCTTGATATTGCGCAGACTGTTGCCGAGCGTTGCACGTGTATGAGAAAAAAATACGGTGCGATCATCGTCAAGGACGACGTTATCGTATCTACGGGCTACAACGGTGCTCCTCGCGGCAGACAGAATTGCAATGATCTTAACTACTGTATGAGAGATAAGCTCAATATTCCTCGCGGCGAACGCTACGAGCTTTGTCGCTCTGTTCATGCCGAGGCTAACGCGATCATTGCGGCATCGCGCGAAAGAATGCTCGGCTCTACCATATATATGGTTTGCGTCGACGCCAAGAGCGGAGAGCTTGTCAGCGGTACGTCAAGCTGTATGATGTGCAAGCGTATGGTCATAAATGCAGGTATATCCCGGGTGATCGTTCGCGATGACACAGAGAATTTCCGTGTGATCGACGTGAACGATTGGATAGAGAACGACGATTCGCTCAGCGGAATATTCGGATATTGATATGTTTTCTGATTTTAAAATAGACCGTCTTGCCTGTGAGCATATAGCAGGTGTCGCGGAGCTTGAGCGTCTGTGCTTTTGCGAGCCTTGGTCGGGTGAGAGCCTCAGGCTTTTGCTTGGCGAGCGAGCCATGGGGCTTGTCGTGCTTGAGGGAGAACGTGTGCTTGGGTATGTCGGAATGATGTGTGTTCTTGACGAGGGTCAGATAACCAACGTTGCGGTGCATCCCGATTTTCGCAGACACGGTATCGGACGTGCGCTTATGGACGCGCTTGAGGAATATTCAAGGCAAAACGGAATTATATATCTCTCACTTGAGGTAAGGGAATCCAATCATGCGGCGCGCTCGCTTTATGTCGGGTGCGGCTGGAATGAATGCGGACTGCGGAGAGGGTTCTATTCGCATCCGACAGAAAATGCGGTGATTATGACGCGCAAGCTGTTGTAATACGCAAAAACGAAAGGCGTTTAAATGTATATTTTAGGAATTGAAAGCTCGTGCGACGAGACATCGGCTGCGGTCGTTCGTATGGAAGACGGCAGACGCGAAATACTATCGAACATTGTCGCTTCACAAATAGAAATACACAGGCTTTACGGCGGAGTAGTGCCCGAGATCGCGAGCCGCGCGCACATTGAAGCTATCAGCCGTATAACCTATGAGGCTCTCGAGACCGCGGGACTTGGCATCAAGGATATAGAGTGCATTGCAGTTACCTCGCACCCCGGACTTATAGGAGCTTTGCTGGTTGGCGTAAATTTTGCAAAATCGCTTGCATTTGCCCACAGGATACCGCTTGTTGCGGTAAATCACGTTAAGGCGCACGTTGCCGCGGCATATCTTGAATATCCTGCACTTAAGCCGCCCTTTACCGCTCTCGTGGTATCGGGAGGTCATACCTCGTTTTATGCGGTTAACATGCCTACAGAGTTCTGTGAGATCGGATCAACGAGAGATGATGCGGCAGGCGAGGCGTTCGACAAGATAGGACGTGTTATAGGTATGCCTTATCCCGGCGGAGCGGCTATGGATGCTCTTGCCAAGGAGGGCGATTCCATGGCAATAAAGCTGCCGACGCCGGCAATAGCGGGCGACAATGCCGATTTTTCGTTCAGTGGGCTTAAGACGGCAACTCTCAATTATATAAACTCGGAGCGGCAGAAGGGCATCGAGCCCTTACACGCCGATATTGCGGCATCGTACACAAGGGTAATTGTGGACGCTATAGTTAAAAAAACCGACTACATCCTCGATAAGCACCAAACGGGACAGCTTGTGCTTGCGGGCGGAGTTGCCGCAAACTCGCACATCAGAGGCGCATTGGATACGCTTTGCAAAAAGCGAGGCGTAGAGTTCTGCACACCATCGCTCCGGCTTTGCTCTGACAATGCGGCTATGGTTGCCGCGGCGGGATATTTTGAGTATCTTGATAAAAATTTTGCCGATACCTCATTGAATGCGTCGGCGAGTGATGACGGAAATTGAATTAAGAATATACATGGCGGAAAGAGGTAACAGAAATGGATGATAATTACACTGATAATAAACCGGTCGGTAAGACCGTTGAAGGCTCTCGCGGTGATAGCGCGGTTTTTTGCGGCGGCTCGGGCATATCACGTCCCGATGTATCTCCGGCGGTAGTAAAAAGATTGCCGAGATATTTCAGATACCTGCGTGTACTCATACGCGAGGGAAAGACGAGGGTGAGCTCTGCCGAGCTTTCGCGGATGATGAATCTTACCGCGTCGCAGATACGGCAGGATCTCAACTGCTTCGGAGGCTTTGGACAGCAGGGTTACGGATATAACGTTAATTATCTTTATTCCAAGATATGCGATATATTGGGCGTAAGCTTTGGCTTCCGCGCGGCACTTGTGGGTGCGGGAAATCTCGGTATGGCGCTTGTAAAGAGCCCGATGTTTGAGAAGCGCGGTGTTGACGTGGTGGCGATGTTTGACGTTTCTCCCGAGGTTATAGGCAAGAAGGTCGCCGGCATAAGTGTTTACGGAATGGACGAGCTTGAGGACAAGCTGAACGAATACGGCGTGCATATAGTTATTCTGACGCTTCCGAAGGAGTGCGCGGAGGATGTAATGGCGCGCCTTGCCAATACGGATGTCCGCGGAGTGTGGAACTTTACGGGCAAGGATCTTAGCGGCGGAAATGATTCTGTCGTTATAGAAAACGTGCATATCGGCGACTCGCTGATGGCACTTTGCTATGAGGTGGCAAAGGAATTTGATTGAGGACATTTTGCGATGCCCTCACGACAAGTAAATGAGAGGTTTGAGTAAAATGGCAGGAATAGCTTTAAAATATAAAAACGGGAGCTTGCCCGAAAATCTTTCGGAGATTTTAGCAAACGCCGACGAGCAGGATCTGAGAATACTCGTTACTTTGATGATGACAGCCGATGCGGAGGGACAGGTGGACGATAGTCTTTCTCTCACCGATGCGCTTGGACTTGAGAGACCGCAGATAGATGCTTCGCTTAAGTATTGGAAGGGCGCGGGGATAATAGGTGTGTCACGCGCGGCAAAAAAGACAAGGACGGCAGCCGAGGCGACAGAAAAAACGGCTATTCTCACAGCGCACAGAAACGGAGCGGTGGAGAAGAGTGCGGGAGTTTCTCCCTACAGCAGCGAGGAGCTTGCCGATCTGTTTGAAAAACGCAGAGAGCTGTCGGCATACATAAACGAGGTACAAAATGTTGTCGGCAGGATACTTAACAACGGTGAGGTAAGTATAGTTGTCGGACTTGTAGAGCAGTATGGCTTTGAGATGGAAGCACTGCTGCATATATTCGCTCATGCGGTAAAATCGGGGAAAAAGGGCATAAGAAGGCTTGAAAAAATTGCCTTGGAGGACTTTTACGACGAGGGGTTGACCTCTACCGAAGCGGTTATCGAGAGAATAATCCTTATTGAACGCTCCAAGGAGACCGTTTATAAGATAAAGCATCTTTTGGGTGTGGGGGAGCGAGAGCTTACCACAAAAGAAAAAAACACCTTCAATAGGTGGACGCAGAATTTCGGATATGATATTGACGTTATACGTATGGCTTATGAGATAACGGTTGATCGCAAGAACGGATTTAATCTCAGCTATATGAATGGCATAATCGAGCGGTGGAATGTCGAGGGCTTGCGCACGGTCGATGACGTGGCGGCTCGCGAGCAGGCGCAAAGGCAGGAGAAGGCGGCGCAGAATGATAAGAGCTACGATCTTGACGATTTCTTTGAGGCGGCTCTCCAGAGAAGTCTGGAAGATTTGAAGTAAGGACGGAGATATTGAGATGGGATATAACAGAGCGGATTACGTTCGCATAAAGGCGGAATATTCCGAAAAATACGCAAGGGCACGCGAGCTTGCCGATGAGCGTAAATTTGAGCTTTATTTGAAGATCCCCGAGGTCAAGTCGATTGACTCGGTTCTTGCGGGAACGGGCAGCGAGATAATGGCGATCATAGTCTCAGACAAGGGAAATACCGACGAGCAGGTGGCGGCACTTAAAACGAGAAATGAGAAGCTCCTCGCACGGAGAGGAGAGATCCTCGTTGCCAACGGCTATTCTGCCGATTATTCGGACGTGCACTATGAGTGTGACAAGTGCGGAGATACAGGATACGTTAATACAAAAATGTGCGAGTGTATGAAAAAGGCACTTGTGCTTGCGGGATATGAGTCGTCGGGACTTGGCGGTCTTATCCGCACACAACGCTTTGATAATTTTTCGCTTGAATATTACAGAGGTGGCGGAGCGAATTTCGATAATATGCAGAAAATTGTTGCCAATCTCAAGGGATTTGCCGATAGCTTTGATGGAGATACCTATAAAAACTATCTGCTGTTAGGCGCTACTGGGCTTGGTAAAACGCATCTTTCCACTGCCGTTGCAAAAATAGTTATTGAGCGTGGATACGACGTGCTTTACGTGAGCGCGGTGGGTATGATAGGCGACTTTGAGGCAAGGCGCTTCGGCGTCGGCTCTGGCGACGGAAATCTGAGAGATACTGAAAGATATTACAACGCCGATCTGTTGATAATAGACGATCTCGGTACGGAGGTAGTAAATCAGTTTACGGTATCATGCCTTTATGACGTTATCAATTCGCGTATAAACAACAGAAGGTGCACGTTTATAAATACTAATCTCACGAAGAAGGAAATAGAGACGAAATATACCGAGCGTATAGCAAGCCGCCTTTTCGGAGAGTATTATCCGTTCCTATTTGTCGGCACGGATATAAGAAAGCAAAAAATAAACAAAATAAGATAACATCAAAAGAACAGGTCTACAGATGCAGATCTGTTCTTTTCGTAAGGCGAAAGCCGCGAGACAGCAGCGTATTAAGTAAAGGTCGATCGATCGAAAGCAAGAAATATCCGGACTTTATTACTTATTTTATAAAAAATAACAGCGCGAGCATAAGGATCAGATCGTCGAAGCTGCCGCTGTCATCGTCGGCAAGAAGAATTATCAGCGCGATTATCAAAAGCTCCTCGGTGCCGATACCGCGATCCTTGCCGAAAAGCGAGCCGAGCCTCAGATGAAAGCCGCGTGGCGAGAGGAGAGACGCCTGCTCGCTTTTCTCGCTTTCTTCCTTTGGCTCTGCGGCGGACGCGGCAAGCTCTTCCTCGGCTGATGACTGCTCTTCCGGTGCGCCTTCGGTTGCCTCGCTTGTATTTACAATAGGCGGCGGAGGCTCACGAAAGGCGCTTCCGCCGTAGTTTTCGGGCACTCTTACTGATGGGGGGTATCTGTAATTTGGCGGACGTACATACATTGGCTTTTGCCTCCTGTGAAAGATTCTTAAAGATTTTTCAAGACCTCCGCAAGACTTGAAAATTTAATGATATAATCGATTGCTTGACTTCTGTCATGGCTCATATAGGGCTTAAGCGCGCGCAAAAGGCAGGCGCGGTCGTTGTCGCGCTTGGATGGCTTGGCACCATCGGCGGACAGCAGTGGGGCAAGTGTTCCGAGTATGCTCGGCAGAGATGGCTGCGACGGCGCGGCAGACGTCGGTTCGGCAACGGATTCTGGGCTTTCGCTTGGCTTTACCTGCGGCTCGGAGGGGTGCGAGTCGGATTTCAGCTTTTCAGCCATGGAGCTTATCATAGATAGCATTTCGGGATTTGAAAGTATACTGTTCAGCGCGTTTGAAAAGCTATCGGTCGAGCCAATATCCGATACGTTCTTTTCATCGGGCATATCATCACCTCTTTTTATTGACCTGATTTGCGGCGTACTGCTTGGCGATGAGTTCAAGATCGGCGTCGGTAGCGCTTGAAAGAGCTCGACGGATGCTCTCTATGCTGCTCGGATCGATATTGAACTGCGCGGGGTCTATTCCACTTTGAGCGGCGAGCTTGTTTATCATCATTTTAAGCTGAAAGTCGTTGAGCGAGAGGAGTTTGTTGAGACTTTCTCTGTTTATTTGCATAATAATACCTCCTGAATATAAATTGTTATTCTGTAGACAGTATATGCAAGCCTTGGAAAAATGTTAATTGCACGGCTTTTATGCACTTTGAAATGTTTTTATAGACAAATGTCGATTTTTATGATATAATTACTTTGTTTATTGGTTTGGTGATTTATTATATGCTTCGGTATATTTATCTATTACGTATTACGGTGAATTTTGGGAAAGAGGTGTTATCGTGAAATATTGCTTTATTGTCAATCCTATGGTGGGAAAAGGAAAGCCGGTCGACAAAACGGTGAGCTCTATCAATGCAGCGGCGCAAAAGCTCGGTGTTAAGTACGACGTGTTCGTATCTGGCGGAGTAGATGACACCAAGGAGTATATCCGCAATACCGTATCAGATGCCGAGGGTGAGGTCGAATTTATCGCCTGCGGCGGTGACGGAACCCTTTGTGAGACTGTGCTTGCGGTTATGTCTCTTCCCGAAGATGAAAGGAAAGACATATCTGTAGGCGTTGTTCCCATGGGCACGGGGAATGACTTTGTCAGCAATTTTGAGAATAAGAGCATATTCCTTGATATTGAAGCGCAGCTTGATCCTACCCCCTACGATATAGATCTTATCAAGTGCAACGATATGTATTCTGTCAATATGGTAAACGTCGGCTTTGACAGCCACGTGGTCCGCCAAAAGGAAAAGATGAGCGGGAAAAAATGGGTTCCGAGAAAGCTTGCGTACATATTCGCGCTCGCCTTAACGCTTATCAAAAAGCCTTGTGTCAGCATCGGTATGTCGCGTGACGGCGGAGAGAAGGAGCACAGAGAGCTTTTACTTACAACCGTGGCGAACGGAGCGTTTTGCGGCGGAGGATTTCGTTCAAATCCCAAGGCGTCGCTAATTGACGGAAAAATCGATCTTATCATGATAAAGAATGTCGGCAGAATAAAATTTCTTACTCTTGTCGGAAAATATAAAAAGGGAAATCACCTTGGAAAAGAGCTTGCGCATATCATCGATAACTGTAAGTGTGATAGTGCCGATATGTATTTTGGTGAGGAAACTCCGGTTAGCGTTGACGGAGAGATAATACGTGTCAGCGAGCTTCATCTGTCTGTCAAGAGGAGCGCGCTCAGACTTATGCTGCCTCGCGGAATTGCTCCGACAGTAAGAGTAAAAGAAAAAATCGGAGAGCCCGTAAAAGTATGAGGCTTTTGGTTATCTCCGACAGCCACGGGCACTATGAACGCATATCAGAGCTTCTTTCGATGCACCGCGGTATCGACGCGCTGATATTTTTAGGCGACGGGCTTTCGGATCTTGAGAGAGCGGGAGCATATGAGTGCGGAGCGGCGGTTCTTGCGGTAAAGGGTAACTGCGATTGGTCCTCGTTTTTTGGCACCTCGCGTGCAGAGGAAGAGCTGCTTATCAATTTTGACGGCTACAGATTTCTTATGATGCACGGTCACACCCGCGGAGTAAAGCATGGCTTGACTAACGTTATATATGCGGCACAGGAGCGTGAGGCGGATGTCTTACTGTTCGGTCACACGCACGAGCCACTTGAGAAATATATTCCCGAGGGCGGTGAATATTCTCTCGGAAAGCCTATGCGTATATTTAACCCCGGCAGTCTTGGCGCATCGTGCGACGGATGTGGACATTTCGGTCTTATCGAGATACGCGGTAAGGATATTCTTATGTCTCACGGAAAAATATAAGGCTGTTGCTTTCGCAACAGCCTTATATAAGATTTTTAAACTCTTAATTCCTCGGCGTCGAGATCGGGCTGCTCTGAACTTGCAAGAGCCTCAAGCTCGGCGTTGTATGCCGCAAGTATCTCCTCTTCAAGCGTAGCTCTGAAGCTTGCGTTGATGGGATGCACGATGTCGCGGTATGTTTCGTCGGGATTTTTCCTGCTCGGCATCACGATAAAGAATTTATCGCGAGCGTTGATTACCTTAACGTCGTGTACAGCGAGCTGACCGTCAAAGGTAACTGAAACGATAGCCTTCATGGGGCCCTCGTCAAAAATTTTTCTTATCTTGATATCTGTGATCTGCATTTTAAAACCTCCATCGTATTATAATTTTCTGTAATGCATCATAAGATTTGGTAATAGACCCGATTTTTCTCTTATCATCTCTATTATACAGCCTTTTTTTGATAGTTATACAATGAAAATAAGTTTTTTATGTGAACATTTAAGAATTTTATGTTGAAAGGATACCGATATGTCGATCTCTAATACTCATTTCGGAGCTGAGAAAATAGCACGGATGCTGGAGGGATGCAAAAGCATATTTTTCGTGGGAATAGGCGGTATAAATATGTCGTCACTTGCACACGTGTCGCTCGTCAGCGGTATGAGAGTTGGTGGCTCTGACAGAGTGCGATCTTCTCTTACGGACAGACTGTCGCGTGAGGGGGCAGAGATATTTTATTGCCACGATGAAAAAAACGTCGATGATTACGATGCTCTTGTGTATACGGTTGCAATAGCCGAGGACAACCCCGAATATGTAAGCGCATTGCGTGACGGCAAGCCATGTATTTCCAGAGCCGACTATATGGGCTATCTTATGACCTCGTATCGGCGAAGGATAGGAATTTCGGGTATGCATGGGAAAAGCACGTGCACGTCTATGTGTGCCGCTACCCTTATATGCGCAAATACCGATCCGACCGTGCTTTCGGGCGCAGAGCTTGGCATTATGGGCGGAGCATATAGAGTCAGTGATCGGTCAAGAGATATTTTTCTTTTCGAGGCGTGCGAATATATGGATTCATTCCTCGATTTTAACCCTAATATTGCGGTGATCCTCAATATAGAGATGGATCATGTTGATTACTTCAAAAGCATGGAGCATATCAGACGCTCCTATGCGGGATTTGCGTCGATCGTCGGGCGAGGAGGATGCGTTATCGCCAATTTGGACGACGATGACGTGAGGAGCGCACTCGATGGTACTGTCGGTCGTCTTGTCGGATTCGGAATAAAGAGCTCTGACGCAGATATTACCGCAAAAAATATTGCGTGCAGGTCGGGAAGCTATGCCTTTGACATAATAGCTTACGGTAAGCAGGTTTGCTCGGTACAGCTTAAGGTCAGCGGATACCATAATATATACAATGCGCTTGCGTCTGCGGCGGTTGCTCTTGAATGTGGACTGTCGGGCGAGGATATAAGGCGCGGGCTTGAAGCCTTTGGCGGCGCGGCGCGGAGAATGGAATATAAGGGCGAGCAGAACGGTGCGATCGTTTATGACGATTACGCGCATCACCCCACCGAGATACGCGCGACGCTCGAGGGAGCACGAGGTATGTTAGGAGAGGGCGGCAGACTGTTTTGCGTATTTCAGTCGCATACCTATTCACGAACGGCGGCACTGCTTGATGAGTTTTCGGATGCGCTGTCGATTGCCGACGAGGTGCTGATATGCGATATTTATGCGGCGAGAGAAAGCAATATTTACGGTATTACGCCCGAAATATTCGCATCTAAAATAGACGGTGCGAGAGCCTGCCACGGCTTTGCGGAGCCCGCAGAGATACTCAAACGCGAGCTTCAGGCAGGAGATGTGGCAATAATTATGGGTGCGGGAGACGTATGGCACGTTTTTGAAAATCTTGATCTCAAGGCTTGAAATACTTGAAATAAAAGGAGATAAAAATGAGCAGCTATGACGGATATTCGGCTATAGCCGGAGTTTACGATAAGCTAAATAGAGATATAGATTATTGTGCGTGGGCGGATATGATAGAGACCTGCTTGGATCGCTTCTCGGAAAGCAGGCCCGAGATCATTCTCGATCTTGCCTGCGGAACGGGAAGGATGACGCGCGAGCTCGCAAAGCGAGGATATGATATGATAGGCGTGGACGGAAGCTCGGATATGCTCAATGAGGCGTAT
>CAZSSE010000016.1:0-13675 GCA_964609165.1 uncultured Lachnospiraceae bacterium | reverse complement strand
GGCGATAGGCTCAATATCCGATAGCGGTGAGCTTTAACATATTTTCTCTTTTCAGCTCCAAAGAGGAATGAACATACCTCTCCAAGGTGATTTGCGGATTGGCGTGACCTAACACTTCTGATAGCGATTTGATCTCAAACCCGACCTCGACACATCTTGTCGCAAAGCTGTGGCGCAGGGTATGAAAATGAACTCCGTCAAGACCGCACTCATCAGCATAATGCTCCATTTTATATTGAAGTGTTCTCGGCTCAATATATCTGTTTGTGTCATTGGTTAAAATAAAAGCATTTTGATTGCCATAAAATCGTTTGCATAATTCAACCGCACACGGTGAAAGCGGTATAACTCTTGCAGATGAAAAGCTTTTCGGATCGCTTATTATAATTTTTGTTTTCGTTTCGTGGTCGTCGTCAAAATTTTTAATTCTTTGCATTGTGGACTTTACGTACACCACTCCGTCATTGAGAGAAATATCCCGCCAACGCAAGGCACATACTTCACCTATGCGAAGTCCTGTCAGCAGGGTAAAAAGCGTTCCGAATTTGCAGTTATCCGTATCCTCCAAAAGATATGTCGTAAATTTTTCCTGCTCCTCGCGCGTTAAAACACGCATTTCCGGTTTTGTGGATTTTGGATACACGATTTCTATTTTGTGAAAATACGGGTACTGCTTTTCTACATAGAGCAATACAGCGTGTAGCACGGTTAATATATCCTTTACGGTTTTGCTTGATAGCTCATATTCATGTATAAGATCATAGCTGAACTGTTCAACTATTAAAGAATTAAGCGACGTAACAAAGCAACCGCCAAGTCCCGGTTTTATGTGATTTTCTATGATAGTATGGTATTTGACATAGGTAGAATCCTTGACCTTACTGCGCTTAAGCCTTAACCACTCGTCGCAGAAAGCTGCAAGCCGTTTACGCATCACATTTTCCTTTGACGGTGCGTGATTGATAAGCGCTGCCCTTGCGGTATTCACCTTGTCTTTGGCTTCGTGATACGTTCTGCCGTAGCAATATCCGTATTTCGCCCTGCCGTCAGGCGAATAAGATCGAATATATCTCGCTTCCCATCTGCCGTCCTTGCGTTTATAAATGTTTTCACCTTTTTTACACATAATATTTTCCTCCTTGAATTTTCGGTGTAGTTCTATTTTACCAAAACGCTTTGTGATTTGCTGACTGAAATTTTGACGGCTTAACATCATATAATCTGCCGTAATCTATACGTTTTTTGCATCTGAAGCATCAAAAAGCAAGTTAACAATGCCAAAAAACGCACAAATTTTGAAATAGTCCGCAAATGTAATTTTGCTGTAATTTAGTGTGAACAACAGCGTTTATTTGCGCTATAATTACTTGTAAAGCGGTCAAGCTCTGTTGAATTTATCGGTAATATTTCTATTTTAACAGAACTCATCTGCTTTGTCTATCTTTTTTGCTTCTCGGTCTTATCTCGGTTGCAGTACTGCAAATGAAAGTAAAAATATAAAAAAATTCAAAAAATGTCTTGACAAATCAAAGAAAATGTGGTTTAATAAAGAACGCAGAGTACCGAACTCTGCGAAAAATCAGGTGTTTTTTGCACCTGATTTTTTATATCTAAAAATAAAAAAATCCGAACCCTCCGCCTATCGGCTTTGGATTCGGATTTCTACTGTTTTGGTGCGGGTAACAGGGGTCGAACCTGCACGAATTAACACAAGATCCTAAATCTTGCGCGTCTGCCAATTCCGCCATACCCGCATATTAAATTTTATGGGCATCCGCGCCCCGCGATACGGCTCACAACATAGTCGTTCTGCTTCGCTTCCGCTCGCATCTCTCCTTGTTGTATCGCCTTTTCGAACTCGTTTTTTCGCCCACCGGGCGCGCTCGTTCTCAAAGCTGCCAATTCCGCCATACCCGCATATTAAATTTTATGGGCATCCGCGCCCCGCGATACGGCTCACAACATAGTCGTTCTGCTTCGCTTCCGCTCGCATCTCTCCTTGTTGTATCGCCTTTTCGAACTCGTTTTTTCGCCCACCGGGCGCGCTCGTTCTCAAAGCTGCCAATTCCGCCATACCTGCATATTGAACTTGTGAGCATAAATAATTTTACCACAAATCGGCGTTTATGTCAAGCATTAAGCAACTTTTATTACGATATTTTATTTTATTACGTAATTTCATCTTGCTTTTTTCGGCGTTTAGTGTTATAATTAGGATATATGATAAAATACCTTACTTTTTAAAGGAGAATATATGAAAAAAACACCAAAGATAAAAAAACGTATCGGGCAAAGTAGCTCAATAGTGGTGGCTATCATAATTGCCGTGTTCCTTGCCCTCCTTATCGGCGGCATTACAGTGAGTATATTATTTCCCAAAAATGACGATTCAGGCTCAGGCAACGGATCGTCAAACTATGAGGACGTGCACGCGCAAATTCCGGGACACGGATTTTTGCAGCAATGGCAAACAGACGCTCAATCCCACTGGCGCATATGCAAGTACAAGACCTGCGAAGAAATTATAGATAAGGCTGACCACACGTGGGGCGAGGGTACCATTCTCTCGACACCCACCGAATCCACCGACGGACAGACCAAATACGTTTGCACTGTTTGCGGAAGAAGCAAAACCGACACGGTATCCATAAAGGACGACGCCTCCGCTGACAATACACCCGATAACAGCGGAACGAACAACACTCCCACTACCGACACAGCGGATAAATGGCCTGAGAGCATCAATATATCCGACTTTGAAAATTTCTCATTCTCGCAGGATGTCACCTCACCGTATGGAGAAATTGAACGAATAGATCGCATATCCTTCTGCTTTACAAAGGATAAAGCGACCTCCAATACCGGCGTTCAGTTCACGAACGGAGATGTTGAAGGCGGCACATATACCGAATACACCGGTAATGACATAACGGCAAAAAGCAAAGAGATCACCGATGTCGTATTCGCCATTCTTTCAGACAAGAACAAATTTACCGAGCAAACAAATGAATCTGATATAACTCAGCCCTCACGTTGGTTTGCTGCCACCGAGTCTATGCCCGTTACGGTCAAGACTCTCGGTGCAAGTGCAAATATCACACTAAACAATATTTCAGTCACCTTCTCAAGCTCCAAGCTCAGCTCGCTTTCATTTGAATATCTCGACGGCGACGTTACAAAGAAGGTATCGTGGTCCTTCTACCATTACGGCACGACCTCGTTTGATTTTCCCGAGTATCCCGCAGATAACTGACTATCCGTAAACTTAAATGCTCCGAGCGAAAAGCTTATTCGCTCGGAGCATTTTGAATACAGTGATCGGCATTGTGCCAAAAGGCACAATGCCGATCTTCATATTATTACTTTCTTTATTTACTATATCAGAGCATCTCTGTTCTGCTGTAGTACTTAAGTATGTAATTATACGCCTTAGACGTGTTAGCGTATATCGGGTAAATAACTACGCCCTTACCTGCAACATCCTGTGATGGAGCTTCATCCTCGCTGCCCCAAAGCACCTCGGTGATAGACTCATCTACATCCTTTGTTTCGGGATCGTCCTCCTTGCATACGAGCATACAAGCATCGGTATCAAGAACATGTGATGAAGACTGAGCAGACTTACCGCCTACCCATATCGAGTTATACGCGCCTACAGCACGGAACGCTACGTGGTATCCGTTGGCTTGGTTATACCAATAGCAGAACGAGCCGTTATATACCGAGCGGGTATTCTCATGCATAACGAAGCCTGTAGAGAACTGGTCGCTATAGCATATATCGTAGTTGTTTCCGTCGCTCTTATCATAAAAGCTTACCGATTCGTCGCCATGTCCTGTGCTTGCCAGCGGATGGAGATTGCGGAAAATATTATTGCTGCCCGTTTCAGTGCAATAGGTTCCATATTGGATTCTGTAGATACGCATATTAGCAAAGGTATTGTGTGTTCCCTCAACGAGAACTCCGATAGATCCCGCGCTGTCGTCACCCGTAATATTTACGTTATCGATGTTAGCATATGTAGCACCAAGCTCGTTATTTCCGTAGTGAACGTGAATACCGAAATCGGCAACCGACTTGATAGAAACGTTATAAAGCAAGGTATCCTTGCCACCCTCGATGGAAATACCCGATGCCATACCGTTTCCGTAAATACAACCGCCGATGATATAAGTGCTTCTCTGCTCTGAAAGTCCTGCCTCGTCCATAGTGGGAAGCTCCTCTGTGCCTTCAGTCGCAGCTGCGGTCTCATCCTCAACACCCATTCTGATCATAGGAAGACTTGTATCCTCCCACGACATTGCCTTTATAACGGCAAGGTTGGAAAGTCGGAGAGATACACTCTTTTCAGGATCTGCGGGGATAACGATGGGAGCGGTGATATTGTAATTGCCGTCAGGGAAATAGATAGTCGCGCCGGGGTTTTCGGCTATCGCTCTATTGATGATGTGAGAATAATCCTCCCTGGGATTTTCAGCCTTGTAATCGGTTATAACAACATAGCCGAGAGACATATAGTCCATCTCTGCCTTACCGTCATCATCTTCATCCTTGGCATCTGCGGGCTTCTTATTAGTAAGCTTTGCGGGAGTGATATAATCACCTGCAGAAAGCGAAACTGCCGCATATTTTGCCCTCAAGTCATTCATATCGGTTATCGCACCCTCGGGAACCGCATCCGCTCTTACAGTTACGGTAGCAAGCTTATCATTGGTAAACCTTGCTCCGTACTTTACGTCGTCTACAAGTCTGAGAACCTCAACAGTTTCGAGCTCCTCTGTGCTTTCATTTTCGTCATCGCCTGTCTTGTTACACGAGATCATAGACAACACACCCGAAAGCATGCACAAGCACAGCAAAAGTGAAAGTATATTTTTTGATATTTTAAAAATTTTCTTCTTCATTTAGTACCCTCCATTCTATCAGTCAAGAATGTCCGTAGAGCAGTACTTCTTAAGAACTGCATCATACGCTGCGCTCACGATCTGCTTGATAGGATACTGAACCGATCCTTCTCCGCCGTCAGTGCCGACCAGTATATACGCATCGGTGGCAACTGTGTGATTGTGAACTACCTTGCTGTAAAGAATAGTTGCGTTGAGCTTGCCCGTAGCCTTGAAGCCTACGTGATAATCATTCTCCGCAGACCACCATGAGATCACGCAGGAATTATACGTAGAGCGGCAGCGCTCCTCAATAAGAAATCCGACGGCAAACTGATCGCTATAACAAATATCGTACTGATTTCCGCCACTCATATCCCAGAAGCCGGCGTTGTCGTTATTGCTGCCAAGACCTG
The DNA here is from genome assembly GCA_964609165.1 of uncultured Lachnospiraceae bacterium. Lineage (GTDB taxonomy): Bacteria > Bacillota > Clostridia > Oscillospirales > CAG-272 > HGM12713. The sequence goes on along the minus strand of CAZSSE010000016.1, from coordinate 8,376 downwards.
TTCCGATAGCCATAATGCTCTTGAAAATGTTATCCGAGCCTGTTTCGGTACACTTCACAGCATACTGAACGTCAGATATTTTAAGGTTAGTAAGATTATTGCCGCTTCCCTCGACCAGAACACCGACCGAGCCATTCTCGCCGTTGCCGACAACAGCCACGTTTTCAATATCGGCATAGGTTGCGCCGAGACTGTTATCAGCGCACTTAAGATTGATTCCGCAATAGGCGTTCTTAACCGTAACATTGGAAAGGATTATATCCCTTCCGCCCTCTATAACGATACCCGTAGCAACACCCGCTGCGTCGATAACTCCGCCCTTGATATAGATATTACTTTCAGCGAAAATATCGTCGGAGGCAGTCTCGGGCTCCACACCCATACGGATCATAGGCTTTGTCTTGTCTGACCAATTCACCGCCTCAATGGTAGCATAGTTGGAAAGTCTGAAGGATACGCTTGCCTTGGCATCGGCAAGCATAACCAAAGTATCGGATATTTTGTACGTACCGTCGGGGAAATAGATAGCTCTTCCGGGATTTTCCTCGATAGCCTTATTGATAGCTTCAGTATAATCTCCGTCCTTTGCAAGCGAAGCGTACTCAGAAATAAGGGTATACGCTATGTTCTGATCTTCATTGTTGCCCGAATTTCCACCTTCTATTTCAGCTGAGGGCTCGGTAGCCGAAAGCTTTGACGGGAAAAGCAGGTCTCCCTTAAAAAGATCGGTCGTGGCATATTTGCCAACCACGTCGTCCTTACTTGCAAACGCGCTTATCGGAATGTCAACCTTTCTGAGAGATACCGTTTCAACGTCTGTCGCTGTCAGCTTAGCTCCGGCAACAACGTCGTTGACAAGTCTGACCACCTCTGCGACCTCGTCGGTCGATTTTGGCGTTGCGTTATTTTCGCCCTCGGAATTACAGGAAACCAACGCCATCGCTGTAAGTGCCATGCACAAGCAAAGCAATACCGCGAGCGTGCGGCAAGAAATATTAAAGAAATTTCTGTTTGTCATATTCGGTCTCCTTTCAGTCATCCTTCTTTGCCGCGGGTGCGGGGCTGATTATCTTTGATTGATCCTTGAGGTATCCCTCGGTCTTATCGCCTGTAGAAAGCATAGACTTATCAAATACGGGAGATACCACGTATCCGCTTCCTCCATCATTTGCAGAGAGGAACAGCTTGGTTCCGCTGCCTTCAAAGAACTTTGCAGAACAGGAAATTATGCAAGTTCTGAGTGCTCCGGAATACTTAAATGCGATCTGAGTATCGGTTTCCGTTGTCCATATTGCAGAGCACTGCTTTACGATACCCTTGGGAGAGCCGAAAGAAAATGCAGTATCAAAATTAATAGCTACGCAGTTTGACATCCACGTATCTCCGCCCGACGTTTCAAATCCAACGGTATACGGAAGATCGGTGGTGTTCTCTACGGTGCAGTTGGACACGAAAACACCATTGGGGTTGCGCAATCCTACCGCCACGTTTGAAATTCTCGCGTCGGTTACGGTATTGTCAAGTCCTACGATATTGATACCTACAGAGGTTGATTTTCCGTTACCGATGATCGTTACGTCATCAATATCAGCGTCAGACGAGGATCCATTCGTTCCGTTCGGAATATTTATACCGTATCTTGTGTTGATTATCAAAACGTCCTTTATAAGCGTTTCACGACCTGCATTGATAGTAATACCGTCTGCCTTTCCATTGCCGTCAAACACACCTCCGATAACGTAGAAATTACTTCCGGGAGTGAGAATATCATTTACCTTATTGAGAGCTCCAAGTCCGATGAGCGGACCTGCTCCGCCCTCCCACTTATCAGCCGCCTTAAGAACAGCTCCGCTTGAGAAATAGAACGACGTGCTCTTGGAGGGCTCAGACGTGGTTTCGAGCGTGCTGGAGATAATATACTCACCGTCAGGGAAGAAAAGAGTTCTTCCGGGATTTTTCTCGATCAAGGTCTGAAGATTTCCGAAAAGATCCGCTCCGGTATTAGCCTTAACAAAATCAGTAACTACGATAAAATCGTTAGAGGAGCGTGCGATCTCCTCGGTTACGGTGCTCGAATCCACAATAACCGGCTTATCCTCGGTAAGACGGTTTTCTATAACGTACTCGCCCTTATAGAAATCCTTATTTGTATATTGATTTCTTACCTTCAACAGATCGGTTACTACGTTTCTGGGGATATTGGTTGCATCGACCTCGATGATCTCTGTGTTTTTTGACGTCACCTTAGTTCCCTTGGGAGCATCCTCGGTAAACACCAAAACATTTACAAGACCGTTTTCATTCAGCGGCACATCCGTCTTTTTTGCCTCAGTTGATGCCTCGGTCTCGCTTGGCGGCTCGGTAGCATCGGGCTCAGCTTCGTTGCAGGAAACCGTGAACAATGCCGCAAAGCTTAGCACAAAGCAAAGCAAAATACAAGCGATACGGCGAACAGTCTCTGCCTTGAGAGAACAAAATCTCATATTTTTCTCCTTTTAATTATAATAATATAACAATAATCCGACTTGCGGACATTTTCAATTCTTACCTTACATATTGATCGGTGTATCGACACAGTAACCAAGAGCTACGTCGTTTTCCGCGTTTACCCACGACATCTTATAGTAGACTGTCTTTATAGTGCCCTGTCCGCCGTCCTCGCCAACGATCAGGAACGCGCAGTTAGAGGGAATGGGGCAATGCTCTGTTGGATTGCTGTATGTAAAGTCTGCGCTGTTATATCGAATGGTAGAGTTAAACTTACCCTCCGCCTTGAATGCGATATGGTCGGCAACACTCTTGTCGTCAGCAGCCGTTCCTCTGTACCAGAAATTAAAGCAACAGTCGTATATCGACGCAGTATCCTCACCCATGTAGAAGCCTACTGCAAACTGATCATTGTAGCAGTTATCGTAGAAGTTGCGTGTGCCTACATCGTAGAAGGCAACGCTGTTGTTATATGTGTCCTGCCAATTTGATGCTGTGTTATCACGGTAATAGGATGTATAAAGCGGGTGAAGATTGCGCAGCATATTGTCCTTTCCCGTAAGCATAATGGAGATCTGATTGTTTGCGATACGCATATTTGTAAGCGTATTGGAGTTACTGTCAAGAATAACACCGATAGAATCTCTGCCCTCTCCCGTCTCTGCGTTCTTAGCATGAGCTGTTCCGACGATATTTACCGTATGTACGTCAACAGTAGGGCCGTTGCCATCATCGTCGCCCTTAACGTGAATACCGATAAAAGCGTTCTTAATGGAGATGTATCTGAGCGATACATCGCCCGCATTGGATACCCAGATGGCGTCAGCAACATTTTTACCGTCAAGTATACCGCCCTCAAGCGAGTAGTGATTGCCCGCGTTTACTATTCCCTCTGCCATATCTGTAGCACCGAGATGAAAAAGAGGCGCGGTGTCTCCGTTATCGGCTATCTTCCATGCATCATCAGGCATAAAGTGCGCATAGTTTGAAAGCTTAAAGGAAACCGTCTTGTCGGGATCGGCAGACGTGGTTATTGTCTTGGAAAGAATATATTCTCCGTCGGGAAAATAAAGAGTACTGTTGGGGTTATCGTTTATAAGCCTCTGAATATCATCGGCAACGTCCTTGCCTGTATCGGGCTTTACGTAATCGGTTACGATGACGTATCCGGCATCCTTGAAGTTAAGAACACCGTCGGCATTTGTATCCTTGTCATTTGTCGTATTGCTGTTCACTCTCTTTGCAGAGAGCTTAACGGGAAGAAAATACTCACCCGCATATATATGAGCGGTAGCAAACTTGCCCACAATATCATCCTTCGTGAGGATAGTACCCTCGGGAAGATCTGCCTTGTTGACAGAAACGATCTCAACATTATCATCGCTAATTCTTGAGTTTGCGGCAATATCTGCAACAGCTCTAACCACGTCTACCTTTTCTTCGCCGCCCTCCGCGTCGGTACCGTCGGCATTATTACAGCCCACGAGCAGCACGGAAAACACCATTACAAAGCTAAGGAGCGCGCACAATAAGCTCTTTCTGAATTTATTATTGAATTTCATAATCTAATTCCTCCTATATCAGTCATTCCGGGTGATCTTGCCGCGGAGATATTTATTGTATGTCGTACCCTTGACTGCATTCACGTCAAATATCGGATCTGCAATAAGTCCGACACCGCCTTCATCTGCCACAAGATATTCGCACATCTCTGCCGGAGCCGTAAATTCAGCCACTACAGATCTTGCAAGGCTGTCCCACTTACCGACTCTGCGTATAGCAACCTGCTTTACAGCATCCTTCTGAGCCTCGGTCCACCGTGCAACACATCCTATAAGCTGCGAGGTTCGCGATTGTATATAGAAGCCCGTAGAAAAGTCTGTGCTTGTACAGTTATCATACCAATTTCGGGAGCCTACATCATAGAAGCCGGCACTTGCGGTGTAGTTAGGCAAAAGCTTGGTATTGGCAATGTAGGTACAGTGAATATCACGAAGAAGATTTGCTGAGGTTCCGATATATACGCCTGTCTGTACATTCGCAATTCTCATATTTGAATACGTATTATCCCAGCCCTCGATCTTCAGTCCGACGGATGAGTGTTTTCCATTTCCGAATATTCTTATATTTTCAATGTCTGCGTCAGAGGAACCGCCGTTAGCGCCTTTCTTTACGTGCAGACCTACCTCGGTGTTGATTATCGTTACGTCTCTTACCGAGGTCTCGCGTCCGTGGTCGACAGATACTCCGTCGGCAACTCCGCTTCCGTCTATAATACCGCCCTCAAGGTAGTAATTACTTCCTGCTATGTAAATATTGTTTCGCTCGTCCTTACCTCCGAGGTGTATTACGGCTCCGTTGCTCTTATTCCAAGTGCTGTGCGCCTTTATAACGGCATTGTCCGAAAGCTTGAGTGAAACGCTTCGGTCGCCGTCGGCGGGTGTTCTGATCGGAATTGAGGTCTGATACTCTCCGTCAGGAAAATAAATAACGCTCTTGGGATTTTTGTCGATTATCTTCTGTATCTCGGCACCTATATCCTCGCCTGTATTAGCGGACAGATATTCGGTAACAACGATGAAGCCGAGCTCCTTAAAGCCCATATTCTTGTTTTCAAGAACGACCTTTTCCTCTGTTTTATCGGGCTTTTTATCCGACATATCTCTGGAAAGCAAAAATTCGCCCTGCTCCATATCTCTCAGAGTATATTTTCCAATCACATCATCAGGATTGGAGATGGCACCTATCCATACCTTTGATACCTCTAATGTAATCTTCTCAAGCTTTGCCGAGGTGATCTTTTCTCCCCGCGCAATATCCACGCTAAGACGCAAGACCTCAACGGTTTTGGATTCCGCCTGATCGGAAGCATCTGCATCGGCACTGCTTGCTTCGTCGTTGCACGATATAAGAAGAGCTCCAACAAGCGCAGACACACAAAGCGCAAGTAATATCACGATCAGCCTTGTGCTCTTACGTTTCGAGCCTATTGTTTTCATATACTTATCTCCTTTCATTTACGAGTACAGGCGAAAATATGCACTATACATTGATGTATTATAACATAAAAAAAAAAGGAAGTCAACAGTTTTTGTTTTTCGTCCACAATTTTTGTGCAACTTACACAAATTCGGGCCGCAGCTTTTTAACTGTAGCCCGATCAAGCCGTTTATTATTTTCTCCAGATAACTCTTCCGCCAAGGTATTCGCTGTAATCGTCGCCCTTATCCAAATTCTTGTCAAATATAGGATAGTCGAAAACTCCTCCGCCGCCGGGCTCACCCTCCTTGAAGAAGCAACGGTTGCTTACGTCGTCACGGAGGTCAACGCGATAGCTCTTAACTACGGAATTGAACTTTCCGTCGGTTTGGAAGCCTACCTGCATATCGCCCCTATTGGAATACCAATACGCATAGCAATCGGTATACGTAGACATAGTGTGACCCGAGGTACGGAAGCCTGTCGCGAAATTGTCGGGATAGCATATCTCATACCAGTTACCGCCGCTTACATCCCAGAAGCCTATGCTATCCTTATAATCATAATTATCACTGTAAATATAGAGATTGTGCAGGTATCTAAGGAAATTTCCCGCTCCGCCGAGCTTAATTCCGACCTCAAAGCCCGCAACACGCATATCGTTAAGTGTGTTATCAAATCCGTCGCAGATAACTCCGATAGATCCGGGAAGGTTCATTCCCACAATGTGTACATTTTCAATATCGGCATCGTTGGAAGCGTATTCCTTATTGTACTTGATGTTAAGTCCCTGAGTTACAAACTTTATGGATACGTTTCTGATCGACGTCTCACGTCCACCGTCAATAGACACGCCCTTGGCAACGCCGCTTCCGTCGATTATACCGCCGAACAGATAATAATTGGTTCCGTCCTCCCAAATAGTAAACTTTTTATTGTTTGCGCCCATTCTTATCATTGCCTCGTCGCTCGACCAATCGGCAGTTGCTTTTATGGTAGCAAAGCTTGAAAGATGCAGCGACACAGCGTATCGCGAATCGCTCGAGGTGCAAAGCGGTTTTGAGATCATATATACTCCGTCGGGAAAATATATGGTTCTGTGTGGGTTTGAATCGATAACATTCTGAAGCGCGTCAGCCAGATCCTCACCGGTGTTCGCCTTAACATAATCGGTAACTACTACGTAGCCCTTCTCTTTTGCATTTATTTCGCACATTTTTAATTCCTCCGTAATGGATAAATTTCGGCGTCAGCCGATATTACGGTCATTATACCACGCAAAAAAAAGCAAGTCAAGTATCTTTTGGATATTTGACTTACTTTTTTTGAATATTCTTGTTATATTTTATGCGTTCTCACCAAAATTGCGGCATTTTCCGATTAGAATATAAAGGGCAGGTCGATCTCAAACAAGAGATCGATCTGCCTGACGGTTAAATTTATCCGTGTATTACTCTTCCTATGAGGTAGTCCTTATAGGTCTCATCATCGCAGATTTCGGGATTGAATATCGGGTTCTCAACGATGCCCAGACCGCCCTGCTCGGTAACGGTAACAATAGCCCTGTTTTTCATATCGCCTCTGAGTGCGACGTTGGGATTATTGATGCTTGCAGCAAGCCTTCCGAGGCACTCGAATGCAACAGCCTTTTGTCCGAGATTTGAATACCACATAGCAAAACAATGCTGGAATACGGGAGTAGCTCCTCCTTTAAATCTGAATGCTGTAGCAAACTCATCGCTGTAGCAATAGCTGTACCAGTTGTTACCGCCGCTCTGATCGTCAAAAGCGATACTATCGGTATGATTGATACCGTCGGGATCCACAGCTCTGCCGTCGCCCTCGCCCTTCCATCTGTATATATAGAGCGGGTGCAGATCGCGCAAGCAGTTGCCCGCAGACCTGATAAGAATTCCGGTCTGGATAGATGCAATACGCATATTGCGAACAGTATTATCAAAGCCCTCAAGCAGAACACCTATAGAGCCGGGCTCATTATTTCCGACTATATTTACCATCTCAATATCGCAGTCTGACGAGCCGCCGTTCGCACCGCGCTTGATATAGATGCCGATATAGGTATTCTTTATGGAAACGTGCGAGATAAGCGTTTCGCGTCCGCTGTCAACCGAAATACCGTTGGCTTTTCCGCTTCCGTCTACGATGCCGCCTTTGAAGTGATAGTTGCTTCCGTTAATGCTAATGCTGTTATAGGGATGTATTCCGCCCATACGAACCATAGCCTCTTCACTCGACCAATCGTCAGACGCCTTGAGGATCGCAAAGCAGGAAAGCTCCAGCGATACCGCTATTCTGGGATCTGCGGGCGTGCAAATAGGCTTTGAGAGAATATATTCGCCGTCGGGAAAATATATCGTCTTATGCGGATTTTCGTCAATGATCCTCTGTATGGCATCAGACACATCCTTGCCTGTGTTTGCCTCAATATGATCTGTAACCACCACGTATCCGGCAGCTCTTGCGTTAATATCGTTCATAAATCATGTCCTCCGTTTCGGATATTTTTTCGGCATTTGCCTACGTTAAGATGATTGTACCACAAAAAAAGCGGCAGGTCAATACCTTTGTCGAAATTGACCTGCCTTTTTATATTTTATGATCTTTGCTTAAGCTGTTATTTGGGCCACATTACGTCGCCCTTAAGATACTCATTATAATGATTGTTCGTATCATTTGCAACGTTGAATATCGGGCAGTCTATCTGTCCGCCGCCACCCGGCGTGGCAACCTGAATATAAGCGCTGGTTATGTCTTTGTGTGAAAGATTTACCTTGGTATTCCAAATAGTAGAGTTAAACTTGCCCGTAGCCTGAAATCCAACCTGCATAACGTCCTTATAGTACCAGAAGCAGAAGCAGGTCTGATAGGTAGAGAGCGTGTGGTTTGCCA
>CAZSSE010000015.1:0-14111 GCA_964609165.1 uncultured Lachnospiraceae bacterium | reverse complement strand
ATATGAAGCGACGTATAAACGTCGTCTCTTACAAGACGCTCGTTAAGAAGAACTGCGTCCTCGTAGTTGTAGCCCTCCCACGTCATAAATCCGATAAGAGCGTTTTTACCGAGCGAGATCTCGCCGTTTGAAGTAGCGGGGCCGTCGGCAATTACCTGACCTGCGCTTACAGTCTCTCCGCAGGAGACAACAGGACGCTGATTAAAGCAGGTACCCTGGTTGGTCTTCTTGAACTTGATAAGCTCGTAAATATCCTTGTGTCCGTCTGCGCATACGACGACTATCTTAGTTGCATCAACACTTTCAACAACGCCGTCGTTCTTTGCGATTATAACGACGCCTGAGTCGACCGCCGCTTTGTATTCCATACCCGTACCGACTATCGGGCTGTCCGTAACCATAAGCGGAACTGCCTGCTTCTGCATGTTTGATCCCATGAGCGCACGCGAGTTATCGTCGTTCTCAAGGAAGGGGATCATAGCGGTAGCTACAGACACGACCATCTTAGGCGAAACGTCCATATAGTCGACCTCGGAGGGAGCTCTCTCAACGAACTCACCCTTATCGCGAGCTGTAACTCGGTCGTGAACAAAGTATCCGTTCTCGTCCAGAGGCTCGTTAGCGGGAACGATAACGAAGTTATCCTCTCTGTCGGCTGTCATATATTCAACCTCATCGGTAACTCTTCCGGTTTCCTTGTCGATCTTGCGGAAGGGTGCCTCAATGAAGCCGTAATCGTTTATTCTTGCATATGTTGTGAGATAGGAGATAAGACCGATGTTAGGACCTTCGGGTGTCTCGATAGGACACATACGACCGTAGTGGGTATAGTGAACGTCACGAACGTCGAATGACGCTCTTTCTCTGGAAAGACCTCCGGGGCCGAGCGCGGACAAACGGCGCTTGTGAGTAAGCTCTGCAAGCGGGTTGTTCTGATCCATGAACTGCGAGAGCTGCGATGAGCCGAAGAATTCACGGATGGCCGTGGTAACAGGCTTTGTATTTATAAGCGCACCGGGGGTGAGCTTTTCTCCGTCCTGAATGGTCATTCTTTCCTTTACTATCTTATCCATTCTTGTAAAGCCTATGCGGAGCTGATTTTGGAGCTGCTCGCCGACAGAACGGATACGACGATTTCCGAGGTGGTCGATGTCATCCTTAACACCAACGCCGTGCATAAGGTTAAGCAGGTAGTTGATCGAAGCAAAAATATCGTCCTTTGTCAAGCACTTAGGGCAAAGCTCCGCAATTTTCTCCTTGACCATTGCCTTAACAGCGTCAACGTCATCGCCGCAAGCCTCTGCGATCTCAAGAATAACAGGAATACGAACCTTCTCATTGACACCGCAATCCTTAAGGTCGTATCCGAGGACGTGCTCGGGATATATCGTATTGTTGGAAAGAACCTTTATGATCCGACCGTTATCAAGCTCGAGGCGAACGTCGTTTACACCGGCATTTTCAATGCGGTGCGCCTCCTCGTTATTGAGCACCTTGCCTGCCTCAAAGATTATCTCGCCGGTAAGCGGGCTTACAACGGGGGCGGCAAGCTTATGACCTCTGATACGGCCGTGAATGCCCACCTTCTTGTCAAACTTATATCTACCGACTGCGGCAATATCATATCTCTTGCAGTCGAAGAAATAGTTATTTATAAGTGCCTGTGCGGGCTCTACAAGCGCGGGCTCACCGGGACGGAGCTTCTTGTAGATCTCCTTGAGTGCCTCTACGGTAGGCGTAGTATTTGAATGAAGCGCAAGCGCCTCGGACTCATCCTTGTCGAAGGTGAGAGTAAGTGCCTCCTCATCGCCGAGAAGCGCATAGATGTCCTCCCTGCTCTCAACGCCGAGTGCTCTTACGAACATTGTAAGAGGAAGCTTACGGGTCTTATCTATACGAACGTACATAACGCCCGAAGCATCGACCTCATACTCGAGCCAAGCTCCTCTGTAAGGAATGACCTGTGTGCTGTAGATCTCTTTACCCGACTTATCAATAGTATTGTCGTAATACATACCGGGAGAACGAATGATCTGCGAAACAATAACACGCTCTGCTCCGTTTATAACAAAGGTTCCCGTCTCTGTCATTATCGGAAAATCGCCCATGAATATGTCTGTCTGCTTCACCTCGCCCGTAAGCTTGTTGGTAAGTCTGACATTGACCTTCAGGGGTGCGGCATAGTTAGCGTCGCGATCCTTGCACTCCTCAACTGTGTATTTGGGTTTCGAGTCGATAGAATACGATACGAATTCTATGACAAGATTATCCGAATGATCGGTGATGGGAGATACGTCGCGAAGGACCTCCATAAGTCCCTCCTCCAAGAACCACTTGAAGGACTTTGTCTGCACCTCAACGAGATTCGGAAGCTCACACGGGAAGCTGGATTTTGAAAAGCTCATTCTCGTGTTCTGACCAAGCTTTGTTTCTTTTACATTGACCATTAATTCATCCACTCCATTCAAAGTATTATCCGCTGACCGTTCCGCCGCGGAACACGGAAGCGCGCCTATATGCGTTTTGCATCCGAGCCGTGCAATATATAAAATATATATCGAAAAAAACACGCAGCCCGCCCGCCGTTTTTTCAACCCGGATCACAAAAAAGGCATAATAAGCAATTATAATGCAGTTTACAATTATAGCACGTTTGTCAAGATATGTCAAGTATTTTTTTAAAAAAACTTCAACTTTTTTTGATTTTTTGCATATTTTTTGATTTTTCAGCGTATTTTATGCCATTTGAGCTATCAATGATCCTACAGAAGATTTTTTGAATTTTTTCAACTTTTTTCAAAAAAGGTATTGCAAATCGAAGAATTTTGTGGTATGATATGTTACTGTATGGATGAATGCGGTGCGTACCCTCTCATACAAGCCGCTTTTAGATTCTTATTTATCATCAATAATGGAGGTAAAAATCAATGCCGAATATTAAAAGTGCAAAGAAGCGTGTTCTCGTTACAAAGACAAAGACTCTTCAGAACAAGATGTTCAAGACAGAGCTCAAGACAGATATTAAAAAGTATCAGGCTGCTGTAGCTGCCGGCGATACCGCTCTCGCTCAGGAGACCTATAAGATTGCTGTCAAGAAGATCGACAAGGCCGCTGCTCGTGGAATTATCCACAAGAACGCTGCCGCTCGCAAGAAGAGCCAGTTTACAAAAGCTCTCAACAATATGTAATAATGACCGTACATAGTTCTCACCTCTATGTACGGTTATTTACTTTTTATTACGGAGACAAATTATGATATACAGCAGCATTTTAGAGCTCATCGGCAACACCCCCCTGCTTGAGGTACACAACTATGCAAATAAGTATGCAAACGGTGCCCGCATACTCTGCAAGCTCGAATATCTTAATCCCACGGGAAGCGCAAAGGATCGCGCCGCAGCACAGATGATAGCGGACGCAGAGAGCGAGGGGCTTATTCGCAAGGGTACCGTAATAATCGAGCCGACCAGCGGTAACACCGGAATAGGATTTGCCGCGATAGCCGCCCGTCTCGGATACAAGGTAATACTTACTATGCCCGACACTATGAGTGTTGAGCGGATAAAGCTTCTTCGCGCATACGGAGCAGAAATAATACTCACAGACGGCAAGCTCGGAATGAAGGGAGCAGTTGAGAAGGCAGAGAAGCTTGCCGCCTCTCTCCCCTCAGCATTCATTCCCTCGCAGTTCTCAAACCCCTCAAATCCCAAGGCTCACAAACTCACCACAGGTCCCGAGATATGGCGTGACACCGAGGGCAAAGTGGATATTTTCGTCGCCGGCATCGGCACGGGAGGAACGGTAAGCGGAATAGGTGAATATCTCAAATCTCAAAATCCGAGCGTGCAGATCATCGGCGTTGAGCCATCCTCGTCTCCGCTTATAACCAAGGGCAAAGCGGGAGCGCACGGACTTCAGGGAATAGGCGCAAATTTTGTTCCCGAAAACCTCAAGAGCGAATTTGTTGACAGAGTGATCACGGTCAGCGAGGCAGATTCCTATGCCGCGGCAAAGGAGCTTGCGCGCCTTGAGGGCATACTTTGCGGCATCACCTCGGGTTCGGCACTGCACGTTGCGTCAGAGCTTGCACTTATTCCCGAAAATCGCGGCAAAACCATAGTCGCGCTTCTTCCGGATACGGGAGCGCGGTATCTTTCAACACCGCTTTTTGATGAATAACGTATGGGAGCCACCGGTTCAACCGATCAAGCGTGACGCTAAAGATTTAACGTCGCAATACAACGGGTCTGCTTGCGTTTGCAAGCAGACCCGTTGTATTATCGCATATATAATTTCCCCTGATAGCTTTTTCGCTCGTACAAGAGCTTATCAATATCATTTATGACCGCGACCTTTTTTCGGCTCCAGTCGGGAGCAAGCAGCTCGTCCACCATTCCGTCACCCGTAAGCCGCGCGACCACCGTATCGGGCGGCAATAGCTCGATAGCGTCGGCAACTAATGAAACGTACTCGTTTTTTTCAAGAGGAGTGTATTCTCCCCTTTCATAAATATCCGCCATTGCAGTCCCCTTTATGACGTGAAGCAAATGTATCTTTACCTGCTCCGGCGCAAGCTCCGACACGTCGCGCACGGTTCGCATCATATCCTCTCGGCTCTCGCCCGGCAGACCGAATATTATGTGTACGCATATTTCTATTTTATCCGAGGCTTCCCGCAGGCGGCGATAGCCGTCTAAAAATTGCCCGTAGGTGTGTCCTCTGTTTATTTTCTCCGCCGTTGCGTCAGATGAGCTTTGAAGTCCAAGCTCGACGGTCAACACCGTGCGCTCGGCAAGCCCTCCGAGATACTCGCACACCTCGTTCTCAAGGCAATCGGCGCGAGTGGCTATATTAAGTCCGACAACACCGTCAAGCGACATAGCTTCCTCGAATTTTCCCTTAAGAAAGTCGAGCGGTGCATATGTGTTAGTATGAGCCTGAAAATACGCAATACAAGCATCTGTGCTCCATTTTGCCGAAAGCTTCTCTCTCGTTATCGCGTACTGCTCGGCAACCGACAGAAGCGGGCTCTCGGCAAAATCGCCGCTTCCCCGCCCAGAGCAATAAATACAACCGCCAACTCCGCATCTGCCGTCTATGTTCGGGCAGGTAAGACCTATATCAAGCGGAATTTTCGCAACCTTTCTGCCAAATCTTTGGCGCAGATAATAGTCGTATGTATAATATCTCTTGTTGCTATCCGTATTCCTGTACGGATTTTCGTTTCTTTGTGTGGATCTTACCATGCTTCTCCTCTTTTGAAAAAACAGAGCTGTCGTCGGACAGCCCTATTTTTATATAACGATTATTTCTGCGCAAGAAATTTTTCTACTACCGCCAGACGCAAGCAAACGGTAAATACCTCCATAGCCTTGCGCAGCTCGTCGTTCGACGGGAAGGTCGGAGCGATGCGGATATTACTGTCATACGGATCCTTACCGTAAGGATAAGTAGCACCAACCTTTGTAAGCACAACGCCGGCGTCCTTGCAAAGCTCGTAGGTACGTTTCGCGCAGCCCTCCTCGGTATAAAGGCTTACAAAGTAGCCGCCCTTTGGATGGCTCCAATGAGCAACACCCGTTCCGTCAAGTGCCTTTGAAAGCACGCTCTCTACTATCTCGAACTTCGGGCGTATAACGTCAGCCAAAAGCATCATATGCTTTCTGATATTATCAGCATCCTTGAAATATTTGACGTGTCTTATCTGATTGATCTTATCATATCCTATCGTCTGTATGCCGAGTATCGACTTGATCTGCTTAAGATTTTCCTCAGACGCCGCGAGTATCGCAACTCCTGAGCCCGGGAAGGAGATCTTTGACGTCGAGGCAAAATAAAGAACTCTGTTCTGTGTTCCGTACTTGCGGCACTCTTCAAAAATGTCGGCAAGCACGTCACCGCCCTCTGAATAAAGCTCGTGCACGGCATATGCGTTATCCCAAAATATTCTGAAGTCGGGAGCGGCAGTCTTCATTTTTGCCAATCTTGAAACGGTTTCATCGGAATAAGTGTATCCGTCCGGATTGGAATACTTGGGACAGCACCAGATACCCTTAATAGCAGGATCTACCGCAACAAGTGCCTCCACCTTATTCATATCGGGTCCCGTCGGAAGCAACGGCACGTAGATCATCTCGATACCGAGTGACTCGCATATAGAAAAATGTCTGTCATATCCCGGAGCGGGACAAATAAACTTGACCTTTTCTATCTTTGACCATGGGCACTCACCGTCAACCACACCGTAAAGCATAGCACGGGCAAGCGAGTCATACATAAGATTAAGCGAAGAATTACCGCCAATAAAAAGATTAGCCGTCGGAATACCCAAAAGATCCGAGAAAAGTCTTTTTGCCTCGGGGATACCGTCAAGCACGCCGTAATTGCGGCAGTCTATTCCATTCTCCGAGATACAGTCCTCTGCGCTCGAAATGCAATCGAGCATACCCGTCATAAGATCAAGCTGTGTCTTACCAGGTTTACCTCTGGAAAGATCAAGCGAGAGTCCCTCGCCCAAAAGCCTTTTATATTCGTTTTCAAGCGATCGCTCAAGAGATATTAATTCTTCCTTTGTCAACTGTGAATACTGCATAATTCCTCCGTGGAATGTCAAGATAACGCCCGAAACCGAGCGTTTTTTTCATATCCTGTATATTGTATCACACAAATCGCAAAAAAGCAAGAATTATTTTTGGATTTTGCAATTTTTTATGTTTTTCTGCTTTCAGGACTGATTTTCCCAAAATCTACGAATAATTTCTGCCAGCGAACTTGCATTTCCTGCATATTGAATTCCCTGCCAATGCTTTGGAAACAGAGCTCTGTACTTTTGCGTGGCGTATCTGTCGTCAGCAAGCACAACTATACCCGTATCGTCACGGGTGCGTATTACGCGCCCCGCCGCCTGAAGCACGTTATTCATACCCGGGAACGTATATGCGTAATCGTACCCGATCCCCTCGTCGCTCCGCATATCAAAATATTCGCGTATTATATTTTTCTCATTTGAAAGTCCGGGAAGCCCCACACCGAATATGACCGAGCCTATAAGTCTGCTGCCCGGCAGATCCACGCCCTCGGAGAAAACTCCGCCGAGCACGCAAAAGCCTATTCGCAAATGTCCCTTATCCTCCTTGAAGGAGGCAAGAAATTCATCTCTTTGTGCGGCACTCATATATTTTCTCTGAACCACCGTCTCAACTTGCGGATATTTTTTCGCAAACGCCTTATACGTCTGCTCAAGACATTGATATGAAGGGAAATAGGCAATATAGTTGCCGGGGCGTGAGCTGACCGACGCCGCTATTACGGTTGCAAAGCGCTTAGCATTATCCTCACGCTCATCAAATCGCGTGTTTACATAATCGGCAACAGCCACGCAAAGATTTTCCGAGCAAAACGGGGATGGGAGCGAAAGCTCCTCTGCATTCTTGCCGCCGCCAAGCACGTCACGGAAATAGTCGGTTGGCGTCAGCGTTGCCGAGAACAGGATCGAAGCACTCGCGCGGCAAAGCAGTGAGTCGAGTATGTCCGACGGATTGAGACAATATATCTTCAAAAGAATATCGCCATTCGCTATTTCGGCATACATACGGAAGTTAGCATCAAAATATTCACTGACCGTCAAAAATCTGCGCACCGAGGCAGAGAGCGGCGAAAGCAAATCGTATATCGGACTGTTCTCGTTTTTATACAGCCAGAGATCGCATTTTTTGCGGAAGCTGTCAAGAGCTGCGATCACCTTCTCTATCGGCGTTGAGCTCATATAAAAGCCGCGATCGTTTCCGTCATCATCACGCACAAGCGTGTCGCGGCAAAGCCGCTTTACCGAGCGTATAGCCGATATTACCGGCTCTATAAGCTTTTCTATTTCGTTTTGCAGCGTCAAATCAGCACCAAGCGTCGGAATTATCTGTGGAATTATCTGTTCAAATTCCGAGCATCTTATCTGTGCCGAGTATATCTCCCTTGCCCTGTCGGCAAGATTGTGAGCCTCGTCAACAAGAAATACATATTTCTGATCCGGACGGTCGCTCCCGAAATATCTTCGGAAATAGACGCTTGGATCGAATACGTAATTGTAATCGCATATAATTACGTCGCAAAGCTCGGAAAGATCGAGCGATAGCTCATACGGACAAACTCTGTGCTTTTTCGCCACCTCGCATATCAGTCCGCGCGAATATCCGCGATAGCCTTCAAGCATCTCGCGCAGAGCACTGTCTGCTCTGTCGTAATAGCCTCTGGCATACTCGCAATACGCTGACGAGCACATATTCCTGTCAGTAATACCCTGCGCTCTGCATGGGCAGACCTGCTCCTTTGCGGTGATTATCACAGTCCGCGTCATTACGCCGCCCGCGTGCAATCTTCCTGCGGCAGCAAAAGCCTCGCGGCGCGTTGCGGTCTTGGGTGTAAGGTAGAATATCTTATTGCAATACCCCTTTCCGAGCGACTTTATCGCAGGGAAAAGAGCGGATATTGTCTTTCCCGTGCCGGTTGGAGCCTCTACGAAAAGCCGCTTTTGACGGCGTATCGCCGAATAGGACTCGCGTATCATCCACTCCTGCCCCTCCCTGAGCTCACCATACGGAAAAACCGCATTTTCCGCAGACGGAAGCTCCTCGGTCATATGCAAAAGTGCAAGACCTGCTCTCCATTCTATCTTTTCAATCAGAGTGCCGAAAAATGCGGCAAGCTCCATTCTCGCAAAATTATAATAAAAATATTTGAATTTTTTAAGATCGCTGCCATAGTAGGTGATCCGCCCCTTGACAAACGGCAGATCCTCCTTTACACACAGAAAATATGCCGAGCATTTCAGCAGTGCAAGCGTAAGTGCGTCGGGCGGTGCGAGGCTTCCCTTTCCCTTCACCCTCTTCAGCTTATCGACCACAGCTCCGTCATCTCTTCTGATCACACCGTCGGCAAGCATCTGCACGGTATAGTATATACCGCCTCGTTCAACCGTGTGGCAAAGCTCCATATTGGGATTATAATACGCTCCCGCCTCGGACTGCAATCTGTAATAAAGCGTTCCGTCGTCCTCTACAGGCTCGACATGCAAAAAAGAAGCGTCGAGATCGCCCGACTTTAATGCCAATATACAAAGCTCCTGCGCAGATATTTCTATCGCGCAACGCTCAACATCGTATCTCACAGCTTCCTCCTGCATTTTTTTACATAAGGACAAGAGATATACACATACAATTCAATGTATGCTCAATTTATTCATATGTCCTTCAATGTATATTTTGCCAACCACAGAGCGCATCTCTCTGTTTGGCTACATTACTATTATATCACTATCGCGCATTTTCGTCAACCGTAATTTAGCATATACCGCTTTCCATATTTTTAGGGGTACCATTTTTCCGTTCTGACGCTTATAATATAGTAAAGTTACCGCAAAGAGGAGTTTCTATGGAATACATAATTATAAATGAAAGCAAGCTGAAGGTCATGCTCGAGGACTACGATCTTGAGACACGCAACCTTGAGGCAGATGAGCTTGACTATGCCGATCCCGAAGCAAAAAAGCTGTTCGGCGATATACTCTGCTACGCCAAGGATAACTTCGGCTTTGACACGTCCGGGCATCGCGTCCTGCTACAGCTCTATCCGTCAAAGGACGGGGGCTGCGAGCTCTTCATTACAAAGCTTGGCAAACTTGAAAAGGAGAGCGGCGGATACGAGCAGGGCGATGGAGAAAAGAAAAAAAGGACCTATCAAAGAGAAAAAAAGCAAAAAAACGACCGTGCCTTCAGATTTGAGCGGCTGTCTCATCTGCTGAAGGTCTGCAAAAGGCTGTATGAAAGCTCGGTCGAATGCGCTGGCTCGGTATTTCTTGACACCGACGGAGTATGGTTTCTTCTGCTTTCCTTCGAAGACTCACTCTACGACGAGATATACGACGTGCTGCCGATAAACGATCTGTCGTTTATCTCGGAATACGGCTCTGCCGAGAATCCACGTACTCTTGCGCTTTACCTTAGCGAGCACGCCACGGAAATACGCTCGGGCGATGCTATAGAGGTTCTCGGAAGGATGTAGCAGACCAAATAATTATTATATAATCTGGAGATTGATATGGAGCTGAATTTAAATTCAAATCAAAGCAAAATCCCTCGTGAGCTTGGATACCTTGTAGTACGTGTATCAACCGCGCTCGGTGCTATACCGCTTGAAAATGCCACGGTAAATATCCGCGGAAATACGGAGGATTCCTCCGGCGTTCTCTATTCCTTGCTTAGCGACAGAGACGGTCTGACACAAAAGGTATCTCTACCCTCGCCGCCGCGTGAGCTATCAGAGCATCCGGGAGAGGGTATTCCCTTTTCAAGCTGGAACATAGACGTTTTCAAGGAAGGATACGTTCCCGTATCATATCAGAACGTACCGGTCTATTCATCAATAGTATCTGTACAGCCTGCGGTGCTCGTACCGATAAGCGAGAGATTTGATATTGGTCACACATATAACGAATCGGTACAGCCCGAGCTTTAAGGAGAGATATTATGAACGCCAATATACCATTTATTCCCGAAACGATCACGGTGCATCTCGGAGCTCCAGACAGTGCCGCTCAGAACGTCACCGTATCCTTTATCGACTACATTACCAACGTCGCGTCAAGCGAGATATATCCCACGTGGCCCGAGGAAGCGATAAGAGCAAATATATACGCGCAGATTTCCTTTGCGCTAAATCGCATATACACCGAGTTTTACAGATCGCGCGGATACGATTTTGACATTACAAATTCAACCGCCTTTGATCAATCCTTTGTAAACAACCGTGATTATTTTGAAAATATAAGTCAGATAGTAGGCAATATCTTCAACAGCTATATCGTTCGTCAGGGCTTTGTCGAGCCGCTTTTTGCGCAATACTGCGACGGCGTGCGAGTGCAGTGCGACGGACTTTCGCAATGGGGCACGGTCGAGCTTGCCGATCAGGGCTATACCCCCTACGAAATACTCCAATACTACTACGGAGATGACATAAACATAGTAAGAGACGCTCCCATTATGAACGTAAGCTCGACCGCTCCCGTGCGTCCACTGCGACTCGGAAGCGGAGGAGACGAGGTGCGTCAGCTTCAGCTACGGCTTAACAGGATCTCGGACAATTATCCTTCTATTCCCAAAATTGCCCTTCCCGACGGAGTTTTTTCCTTTGATACCGAGGATGCGGTAAGGCGATTTCAGGAAATATTCGGACTGACACCCGATGGCATAGTCGGAAACGCCACATGGTATCGGGTACTCTTCCTGTACAACGCAGTAAAGCGCCTTAACGAGCTAAATTCCGAGGGTATAACTCTTGATGAGGTGACACAGCAATTTGATGAAGCCACAGTTCCCGGCGAGGAGGGAGATCAGGTACGGAATATACAATATCTTCTCGCGTACATAGCACAGTTTTACGACGAGATTCCTTCTATAGCTCTCGACGGAATATACGGATCGTCCACAGAAAACGCCGTCAGGGCATTCCAACAGCTTTTTGAGCTGCCCGTGACAGGTGAGGTCGATCTCCTTACGTGGGATACATTATATCGCACTTATCTCGGATTTATCGAAACCATACCGTTTAAATACATAGACGGTCGGCTGTATCCCTATCCCGGTGTACCTCTGCGACTTGGCTCCGAGTCCGAGGTAGTGCGCCTCATGCAGGAATACCTCAATTATATCGCTCAGTTTTATACGCAGATACCGACCGTAAGTCCCACCGGCTACTTCGGCTCCCGCACGCAGGAGGCTGTCATCGCCTTTCAGCGATTGCAAGGCATTACACCGAACGGCACGGTCGGTGCCAATACATGGAACGAAATAACCTCGCTTTACAGTGATCTCTATCTCGGCTCTCGCCTCAACGACGGACAGTACCCCGGTTATGAAATAGGAGGATAGATCTATGACACCGCTTAATCTCGATGAAGCAATAAGAAATTTGCAGCTATATCTGCGCACGCTATCATTTTTCGACACGAGAATAGAACGAGTACCTATAGACGGACTATATGACAGCGACACTCAGAAGGCTGTTGCGTCATTTCAGCGAACGCGGGGACTTCCCGAGACCTCGGTAGTCGACAAGGCAACGTGGGACGCACTATATGAGGAATATCTTGCGATCAAGCGAGCTACAGAGCGTCATCCATCGCCCAGCTTTTTCCCAACAACGCCCTCGGATTATATTACCGAGATCGGTGAGACGAGCTCATTCGTCGCGATCATACAGCTAATGCTTCGGGAGCTCAGCGTCATATTCGACGAGATCCCCGAGCTTGAGATAGACGGCATATACGGAAGCCGCACGGCAGATGCGGTAAGCGCATTTCAAAAAGCATCACTGCTTGACGTAACGGGAAAGGTCGATCTTGAGACCTATAATCGCCTTAACAACGCTTTTTTGAGCATTTCAAGCTATTAAAATAGTGTCGGAAGCGGCATAAATCGGAGCTCATCGGGCAATAATCAAAGCGAAAATATCGCTCGAAAAATACAGTAAAAAGAAGGTTTTTATGCGAAACAAATTCACACAAAGAGCAGAAAGTGCCATGCTTGAGGCTCTCACGCTCGCACGCGAGCTCGGACACAGCTATATAGGTACGGAGCATCTGCTATATGCACTCTCCGCGTCCAAGGATAGTATATCCGCAAAAATACTTAATTCAAAGGGAGCAAACGGACAAAAAATAAAGCAAAGCATTATAGATTATATGGGTACGGGAGCCGCAAGCAACGTAAGCTCGTCTGATATGACGCCACGATTAAGACACATCATAGAGGCAGCCGCCGACGAGGGCGTGCGCTCGGGAACAAAATATATCGGAACAGAGCATCTGCTGACCGCGCTTATAAATCAAAAGGATTCAGTCGGCGTGCGCCTGCTTGAATCGGAGGGAATATCGCTAAACGATCTTAAAGCAGATCTTGCGGCTTATCTCGGCTCTGCTCCATATCGGACAGCCACGCAAAGGGCGGGTGACGAGGAAGCAAAAAAAAGCAAAAAATCCGTGCTGCTCAGCTTTGGCAAGGACCTAACCGCCCTTGCCGCCCAAGGAAGGATAGATCCCGTTATCGGCAGAGATATGCAGACCGACAGGCTTGTGCGCATCCTTTGCCGCAGGCAAAAGAATAACCCCTGCATAATAGGGGATCCGGGTGTCGGAAAGACTGCTATTGTAGAAGGGCTTGCTCAGCGGATCGCCGACAGAAGAGTACCTGCCGAGCTTGTGGGAAAACGCATCATTACACTTGATCTTCCGTCTATGATCGCGGGAGCAAAATATCGCGGTGAATTCGAGGAAAGAATGAAAAACGTCATTGAGGAGGTAAAAAGGAGCCCCGACATAATACTTTTTATCGACGAGATGCACATGCTTGTCGGTGCGGGAGCCGCAGAGGGTGCCATAGACGCGGCAAATATACTGAAGCCTCCGTTAGCTCGCGGTGAGCTCCATATAATAGGTGCTACAACGCCTCAGGAGTATCGCTCACATATAGAAAAGGATTCTGCGCTTGAGCGACGCCTTCAGCCTCTTACGGTATCCGAGCCAACAGAGTCCGAGGCAATAGAAATACTTTCCGGGCTTAAGGAGCGATACGAGACGCATCACAAAATAATCATCAGCGACTGTGCCATACGCGCCGCAGTACAGCTTTCGATAAGATATATTCCCGACAGATACCTTCCCGATAAGGCTATAGACCTTATCGACGAGGCAGCCGCAAGGCTGAGAATATCACTGGAGGATGACCTGTCAGACAGAGAGGCCGAGGGTGAGCTCAGGCTTTTGGAGCGTCAAAAGGAGCTTGCGGTTATCGATGGAAAATTCGATCTTGCAGAGGACATCGGTCGTCGGGAGCGCGAGCTTTCCACAGGCGTATGTGCCGTAGCACTCAAGGAGGATAGCCGAGCCGTTGCCACACTCTGCGATGAGGATATAGCGAGAGTGATCACTGAGCAGACGGGAATACCCTGCGAAAATCTCCTGCACGGAGACCTCGTTCGCCTGTCTATGCTTGAAAGCGAACTATCCAAGCGTGTCATCGGTCAGTCGGAGGCGGTCTCAGCTGTAGCCAATGCCATAAGAAGAG
>CAZSSE010000014.1:0-14296 GCA_964609165.1 uncultured Lachnospiraceae bacterium | reverse complement strand
GTATTCTACCATACCGGGAGTTGCTGTAACAACACCGGTTTGTGAATCGCGTGTGAAGATAGCTTGAGGGACGCTTACAGATGATGCCTGCGCTGCAGGAGCAGTGAGTGCTCCGTTGGCATAAGTATAATCTGCTTCGGTCAACAGAGCTCCGTCACGAGAAACCGTAACATTGGTGGGAGCGGGATTGAAGGTATCGGTCAGAACTACGTTTTCGGCAGCAATATTTCCATAGTTGTATATGCGGATAGTATACGTTACAGTATCTCCGCAAGCTACAGGATTTGGAGACATTTGCTTGAATACACTTACGTTTGCACCTGAAATTGCTGTAACGGTAGCTGTCGCGGTACCGTCGGTGCAATCAGAGTCGCTTGTAAGAGCAGCCGTATTTACGATCGTTGACGCTACGTCAAGAGGCGCGTATTCGTTTACCGCAGCTCGGTAAACTATATTTGCGGTCGCGCCCGCAGGAAGTGTGGGGAAGGTAAAAACAAGGCTTTGGGTATTGCTCGAATCAACGGTAAGCTGCGCGCTGACATCCTGACCGTTTATCAACAAAAGAGCAGGAGGAGCATAGGTTAGTGGTGTAAGCTCAATTGCGCCGGAAACAAATGTTCCGAGATCGTCGGTGATCCTTAGGCTTGAAATTGACGATGCCGAGGTATTTGCGATACTGAGAATATAGGTTATTACGGATTCCTCGGTATAAGCTTCCCCAAGAGTTGCTTTTGTAAAGCTTACGGCTGACTCAAGCCCAATTTCCGCAAGATTTGACACCTTAGTCTCGGTGACACCGCCCGAGGTATAGCTTACAGTAGCAAAATTTTCTATTGTTGCCATTGGTTTTCTCCTAATATTATTTAACACATTCAAGGATATATCATTGAATGCCTCGTTATATATTATGCAGGAAAAAATCATAGTGCCATAGATACTTAGCGTTTAACATCTATATCGTATAGCTTTGCAGAGTGTGTTGAGTACACGCATACACGCGAGCAGGGCTTGCCGAAAAGCAGCTCGACCGCTTGCGCGTAGTATGAAAGCTGAGTAGCATGGCGTTTATTCATTTTTCTTGAAGCGAGCGCATCATCGGCAAGCTCATTGTGGGTAAGTCGGTCGGTTTTATAATCGAAAAGCGATATGTTTCCGGACTTATCAACAATTATGAGGTCTATAACCCCCTGAACGGCAAGATGCTCGCCTGCTATCTTAGATATAAGCTCATCGTCGGATGAAAATTTGTCGGCAGGAAGCTCTACATTGAAGCGTTGCTCACGTATTATGCGATCTGCGTCTAATATTTCGCGTATCAGCTGACCTTCCATAAAAGCCTCAAGCTCATCCATATATATAAGCGAACGGGCGTCAGACGGTAAAAATTTCTTTTCCTCAAGCCTTGCAAGCTCTTCGTTAACACCGAATTTGCAAGCGCGCTCAAAATCACAGAACTGCAAAAACAGATGTGTTGCAGTTCCGCGCTCGGCGGCACCTGCGGAGCTTTTAATACCGCTGAAAAAATCGGGGATCTTAGCCTTTTTATCAATTTCAGTAAATAATTCAAGTGAGTTGTCATTCTCATCAAGAATATCAGGGTAAAGCCTTGATACAGAAAGCTTTGATGGAACACGGGAGAGCGGAGAATATTTGTATTTGAAAGAAAATTCATTTTTTAGTTTCTCAACAAGATCAGTATCGATATTCTTCTCCTCGCGCGAATAAAGTGCAGATGAATTTTGAGCAAGCCGCAGCCTATCGCATGGAATAATGTCGAGATCGTATGACTCATGAGATTTTCCTTGGAGCGCAAGAAGTACCCAATCGAAATAAGACGTACATGCGTTCATTACCGTATACCTGTCGGTAAAAAGAGAATTTGCCTTAGCCTTTTGAATAAGCTTTGTTTCATCGGAGGACGAGGTAGCGGTAAGGTACAAGCGTTCTCTCGCGCGAGTAAGCGCAACGTAGAGCACGCGCATTTCCTCCTCCATCTGCTTATCGGATATACGAGCGATCACTGCGTCTCTCATAGGAGTATTTATTCTTGCAAAGCCACTTCCGTCAGCAACCTTGATAGCCATGCCCGCCGAATATTCGTAAACAAGACTGTTTTTAGTGTCCTGAGATCGTGCGGAAGCGGAAGTATTGCAAATAAAGCAGACGGGAAATTCGAGCCCCTTTGATTTGTGTATAGTCATCAGAGAAACACGGTTGTCGGACGAGATCTTGTTTTCACTCAGCAGCTTTCCGCCGTCACGTATAACTGAATTAATATATTCTACAAATTGGTATAAGCCCTTGAAGCTTCCGTTTTCAAACTTTCTTGCATATTCATAGAGGATCAGAAGATTTCCACCGTCACCTCGGCTGTCTGTCTGAGATACTACACCCGATACAACAAATCGCTCGGACTCAAACAGCATACGTAAGAATCTGTCGACCGAAAGGGAAGCCGCTTCATTTTGCCAGCAACGAAGATCAATAATAAAATCCTTGCATTTTTTTGCTAAGGCATCGTCAAATTTTTCAGAATACAGCTCAAGTGCCCCAAAAAGCGAGTAGCTTTTTTCTGCGTTTTTGCGTAGCATAATAAGCTCTTCAATATTAAAATTGAATATGGGAGAGCTTAGTGCTCCCGCAAGATATATGTCGCGCTCGGGGTTATCGATGGTGTTGAGGATACATAGCATCATAAGAACGTCGGAGTTCTCAAAATATCTTTCTCCATCGCTTTCCGAATATGGTATTCCACGTGCATCGAGTGCCGCGGCAAGAATCGAGCTCATACTCTTGGTCCTGAAAAGAACAGCTATATCCGCCGGCCGTATAGGAGATCCGTCGGCCTTTTTTTCTTCACGTATGAGACGTGATATTTCCTCGGCAATATATTCTGCCTCCCACGCCTTTCTCGCATTCGAATCAACGTCTATACCATCTGCATCGTTTTCCTCGGGAGCTGTGATCAAAGCTACCTTAACCTTGGGAGATACATAGCCTTCGTATGGAATCGCCTTGGAAAATCCGAGATCATCCTCACGGGTATAACCGATGCTTTCGGAGCAGGCGGAGAATATCGTGGAGCACACTTGATTGGTAAAATCTATAACGTTTTTATCACACCTGAAATTATCCGACATAAATACGGTGGCAACATCAGAGCTTGATGACGCATCAGACCCTAAAGGCGGAAAGCTTTGTCTGTAAGAAGCAAAAAGCATAGGCTCTGCGCCTCTGAAGCCATAAATGCTTTGCTTTATATCTCCGACCATAAATCTGTTGTCAGATCTTGCAATAGAGCTGAAAATAAGGTCTTGGACACGGTCAACATCCTGATATTCGTCAATATATATATCGCTGAATTGCTCGGAGTATGCTCGCGCTATCTCGGTTGGGCTTCCGTCAGAATTAACCAATAGCTTCAGCGTAGCGCGCCTAACGTCACTGAATGTCATGATCGAGCGGCGGCTCTTTTCATCGTTTACAGTAGCCTCGAATTTTGTCAGAAGATCGTAAAGCGTAAAAAGGTATCTTGATGTATCACGCATGGCGCGCAATATTATTTCGGGAGATTTTGAAAATGCTTTAGCTGCCAATGATTTTACCTTCTTGGAAAAATCCGCACGCATATTTTTATATTGCTCCGATATATCGCTTTTATTTTGCGAGGCTAACCTTCCAAGCGACACGGGGGTATAAGAATGTATCAACTGCTTGGTCTGTACATAGCCGTATTTTTCATCGCAAAGGGCATCATACAGCTTTTGACAATATTCCAGATCGTACAAAAAGGATTTTTCATATGCACCCTGCATAGGTTCATCACTCTGCATATAAATAACAGCAGCCTTAAATATATCCAAATAATGCTTACAAAAATCCTTAGTAGTAATGCGAAGATTTTTGCCATATGAGGTAGCAAAAAAATCAAGCTCGGCTTCGTCATACGCCCTTTGTGCACATTCGCGTACATATTCTATACCCTCGGGCAAGGAAACGAGACTTGAATACAGATCAAGAAACACGTCGGCAATATTTACGGAAGATCTCACTGTTCCAAAGCATTCCGTAAAAACGGGGAACTCCGGGTCGCTTTCGTACATAAATTCTATGCTTTCCTCCATAGTGCGACGCGCGATAAGTGCATATTCGGAATCATCGGCAAGCCTAAAGCCCGCGCTGATTCCGAGCGTCGAAAAATTAGCACGTATAATATCGAGATAAAATGCATCTATCGTACAAATTCTCGCACTTCCGATCTTCATAATCTGAGAAGCAAGATGGCTGTTGGCAGGATCCTCAGCGAGGGCATCACCGAGTGCTGAAAATATTCTCGAACGAAGCTCTGCGGCTGCTGCGCGCGTAAAGGTAACGATAAGCATTTTGGAAATGTCTGCGGGAGCTTCCTTATCGGTTATGCGACGTATGATCCTCTCGGTAAGCGTTGCGGTCTTTCCTGAGCCTGCGGCGGCACTGACAAGCAAAGTTTTATTGCGCGTGTCCATAGCGGCTTTTTGGGCTTCTGTCCAATTTTTTCCCATAGCACTTACCTCCTTAATTATTTACTCTTCGACATATGGGGCGCGAATTGCAATATTCACACGGAGATTTTCCGTATTGCAACGGGCGAGCATCGGCAACTCCTGATCGCAGCTCTGTGGAAAGCTTTACTATCACACTCTCAAGCTCTTCATAAATTTCGCTGAATTTCTGCGCGCCTGTAAGTGCACTTCCCGTAAGCATACCGTCCTTAGCGTTCTTTTTTATACCGGCTATAAAGCTTTGATCGAGATCGCGGTTCATCGCTTTCAGAATATCCTCGTCATCCGTGAGCATACCGGTACGGTCAAGCTCATTGGCAGCACTTTTAAGTACCTCTTCGGTCTGTGTGTAATCGTCTGTATCAATGAGAGGTATGTTTGCAGAAAGATAGATAACGCCGGCAGGTATGGGAGAGCTGTCGAACGGACAGTCGATCGTTTTTTTAAAAGCGGCAGAATCGGATCTACAGAGAGTAAAGAGATACAAAAGCATCTGTATATTCATTCCGTAGCTTATATCGTCAAGGCAGAAGCTTTTTGTACCGGTCTTGTAATCAACCACACGCAGATAAACGCTATCACCCTGCTTGAATACGTCAACTCGGTCAACAATTCCGCCGAAAGACACCCGTGTTCCATCTGCAAGCCTGAATACAAGCGGAGATGGATTATCACCGCGACCGTTTGCCGAAAGCTCAAAAAACACAGGGCGAAAATCACTCTTTGAAAATTCCTCAACAATATTTCTTATAAGCAGAAGCGACAGAGAGCGAAGCCTGCTGTAAAGGTGCTTCATTCGTTTGGATTTGAGCAAATATGATGGGCAGATGCTTTCAATATATTCGTTAACTGCCTTGTCAGTATTTTTTACAATAGTTTCGTCGTCAGCAATCTCCACGTCAAGCTCCCGCGGAATACTGTTTTTTAAAAGCTCCTCAAGTATAAAATGGATAAATGTACCCATATCGTTGGCACGAAAATCTGCTGTTTTGGGCTCGCGAAGCTCCAATATCTTATCGCAGTAATAGCTAAAGGGACATTTTGCGTATTTTTCAAAGGATGACGGAGAGAAATATATAGCATCACCGAATATATTGTTCATGGTCGGAGCAGAAATATGACAGCTCTTGTTTTCGGTAGAAGCAGATGACGACGCTGATATTCCGGGAATGTATTCCTCAAGTGCCTCAGACAAAGAATCCTTCAGAACGGTGTTGTCGATAGATCGAAGAATACCTGCGGCATTCCTTGGCGCGGGAACAAGATAATCAAAATCGTCGCTACTGTAGCTATGCGGCTTGAAATTGGGGAACAGCTTTTCCACGCGCTTGAATGCAAGTGACGGAAAACGCTCTCCACCGCCGATCTGAGCCGTGTGTGTAAATATGTAGAGACGCTCGGAGGGGATAGAAAATGCCCTTTCTACATACATAAGCTCGTCTGACGAGCGTGTATCCACGTCGCTTGAAAGCTCTATACCAAGCTCACTGAGCGTTTGAATATCTCCCGCCGAAAAAATACCGCTGTCATTTACGGCGGCAGGAAATTCACCCTCACAAAGCCCCATTACAAGGGCATATTTTTGATTTGCAGAGCGAAGCATAGCTGCCGAGCCTATAGTGACCTCATCTATAGATGTAGGTATACTGCCTATCTCGGTTTTATCAAATACAGTTTTGAGTATCAGTAAAAATTCCTCGTCATCAGCCTGTTCATCTCCCAAAATCTCTGCTATATCTGCAAGAGAAGAGAGTATGACCTCATATATGCGTGAGAGCTCGCGTGCCTTTCAGGTCTCCACGCTCCGCCGCCTTTAGGGAAGCGGCAGAAAGCTTGTCCTCAAGCGATACCTCGCACACATATGTATAAAGCGCCCGGCACATATCCGCAATATTTTCTGCGGCATCAAGCATAACAAAAAGCTTTACGAGAGGCTCGGTAAGCCTTTGTCTTACTCGGTTTGCGGCAAGCAGTATTGCCTCGGCACGAGGTGATCTTTCGCTAACAAAGCCATCGGGATTCATCGTCCACGCTCCGCCGCCTTTAGGGAAGCGGCAGAAAGCTTGTCCTCAAGCGATACCTCGCACACATATGTATAAAGCGCCCGGCACATATCCGCAATATTTTCTGCGGCATCAAGCATAACAAAAAGCTTTACGAGAGGCTCGGTAAGCCTTTGTCTTACTCGGTTTGCGGCAAGCAGTATTGCCTCGGCACGAGGTGATCTTTCGCTAACAAAGCCATCGGGATTCATCGTCCACGTATCCTCAAAAAATCGCTCACCGCTGATGCTCCACATTGTAACGTATTCTTCAAAAAGATTAGCGTCCGATGGATCAATATCGCAAAGCCCTGTTTTGATGTGAGAAATTACGTCAGAGGTGCGCCAATTATAACGCTTTATTTTAAGTGCCGAAAGTATGAATTTAACAGCCGCCATAGAGCACAGATCTGCGCTTTCCGAGATAAAGAAGGGAATAGAACTGTTGCGCAGAGCCGGCTCGATTATTCCTCTGTATTTTTCGGTATCACGCATTACGATAACTATGTCTCTACAACGCGCTCCGTCCTTAAGAAGCCTGAGTATATGCGCCGCAACTGCTTCCGACTCAGAATATGGGTTGGAGCATATCTCCGCGATGATGCTTCCGTTTATATCGGGAGCGTTGCACTCGGAATTTTTTTCGAGATGCCAAAGATTTTTGGAAAGATAGGAAATAGCGGGAGCATTTGTCCTTCGATTTTCGTTAAGAATGAGCTCATGCGCCTGACCGTAGCTTTCGGCAGCTCTGTGCAGTCGTTTAAAGGATCGCAGAATACTGTCGGATGAAATCGAGCTTTTTTCGTAAGAGCATATTGGAACTGTTATGACAGCCGTGTCGGCAGTTGCAAAAATTTGCTCGATTATTTTATGCTGTACCGCAGTAAATGAGGTAAAGGAATCAATATAAACGCTCGCGCCTTCAAAAAAGTGATGTTCGTGTAAAATATCGTTAAGCCTTGAAAGATCGTCAGCCGAATCGCTGTATTTCTCGTTTACAAAATTATCATAGCAGGAGTATATAAGAGAAAGATCGTACAAGCGGCGGGATAGTGGCGAATCCTTTGGAAGCTTCGATGCCGCCCTCTCAAGCTCGGTTGCACTGACGCCCGACATTTTAAACTCTCCGATAGCAGAAAGCATAAGGTCACTTAAGGTAGCGTCAGCAGATGAATAAGATCCATATTCCATAAGCAACGGGGAAAGGTCGCGCAGGCTTTTCCACATAATAAGAGAGCGCATAGGCTTTGTAACGTATGAATATGATAGCCCGCCGTATTCGCGGCACACACGGTTATAAAGTCTTGAAAAGCTGAGAATTTCAAGATACAACTGTGATTGACCCGGAAGCTCACTCAAAGAAAGTCGCTCAAACTGCACCGCTTCCTGATCCGGAATGATCAAAAAGCACTTTTTTCCCTTGGCAGTATCCTTGGCTATTCGCTTGAAAATTTCAGTAGTTTTACCGCTTCCGTAGGTTCCTAAAATGAACTCTATCATAAATATTCTCCATCAATAAATTTCGGTAAGCTTTTTTGAATATGGCAAAATTATACTTTGTTTAAGCTTAAAATAATAGTGCCGCCGTACAATTATAAGATTATCGGCATCAACTCTTGAGGCAAAGAAAAGCCTTTTTCTTCCTGTTGTTCCGCGTGAAAAGAAAAATCCCTGTGTAACGATTACACAAACGGTGTTAGGCTGCTCACCCATGGACTGTACAAGCCCCGAAAAATATGTGTCCTTGCGAATTGCGGATTTTTTGGCAGGGAAGAATACACATACGTTTTTGTTTGTAAGTATAGGTCGATTTATTTGCGTTGCCTTGCGGCTTCCCAAAAGCGTCAGCATAGCGCCTACGCCGGATAGCAGGAACATAAACGGCAGGGACACTATAAATGTAGAGGTCGAAATAAGGAAAATTGCTCCCGAATTTACTATAGTTAACAGAAATATAGCAATTCGGATAGTAGTGTTTACAAAAGTAAAACGTCTTACCGTGTTTATGATTTGAGAATATACTCTAAACAAGGATGCGTTTTTTAGTGCGTAACGAAAGTACGATAAATTTGTATTCTGGGAGAAGGTATTCTCACGTCTTGCCTGATGCAAAAACATACTGCGCACGCTATCTCTTTTTTTAGACAGACGTCTCGTAGTGGCGCTGTTTTGCTGGATCTCATTTTTTAATAACGCCACCTCGTTTCGCAGACGCAGATTTTCCTTTGTCAGCTCTCTGATGCGTTCTTCCTGCGCAGTTTTAACGCCCCTTTTATTTCGCTCTTTATTCTTTTTGGACATATCAGTTCCTTTCGAATAAATATAAAATATTTCATATTTATTATATCAGAAAACCTGCTTGAAAACAAGATAAAAAGGTTAAATAGTAAAAAATTAATTGTCAAAGATGTATTTATGGGGCAAATTCAGTAAGTGTTACAAAATCCTTCATAAAATCTTCACAAAAGCGGAGTATAATTATTACATAGAATTTTGAAATGTATACGGAAAGGAATTTATATGAGGGATTTGGATAAGGATTTCGGAGAAAATAATATTAGTGATTCCGATAATCGTGAAAACAAAGACTTTTTTAACAAGGAGACCGGTAATGTTCAAAATAATAAAGACCTCGAAAAAGGCTCGGATCAAGATGAGGAAGAGCTTTCAGAAAAAATCGAGAATAATGAAAAAGAAGAAGAAAGTGATTTCAGGCAAAAAGAAACAGATAGAAAAGAAGATCAGAGTTATCAAGAAAAAGCCGATGCTGCTAAAGAAGAAGCTCGACCCGATGAAACAGTAAATCAACAATATTCGTCTTGCTATACACCGCCGTATTACGTTCCGAACTTTACTGTCAGTGATGAGACCCAAGAAAGTAATGAGAATGTAGATCCAAAAAATTCATCTCGCGGTAAACGTCATAAGGCGTTAAAGGTCATGGCAGTTTCACTGCTTGTGGCAATATGCGTTTTCGCGGCATTTATTTTGGGAATACTGTCTGGTACCATGCGTTTGCCTGTAGCAGATTCCTCTTCAGATAACACGCTCAATCTGCAAAACGAGGGAATTGTCATCGTCAAAAATTCTCCCCAAATGAGCATAACCAAGAACACAGACAGCGATTACATTCCGCAGAGCTTACCCGAGGTGGTTCAGAAGGTTGGCAACAGCGTTGTAGAAATAAGCACGTCAAGTGTTGTTACAGATAGATTTTACGGTCAGTACGTAACGAGCGGAGCGGGAAGCGGTGTTATTATAACACAAAATGATGATGCGGGTTATCTTATAACCAATCATCACGTGGTCGATGATGCCAAGGAAATAGTGGTTCGTCTTACGAACAAGGATGAATATACGGCTACTCTCATAAGCAGCAGCAAGAGCTTGGATCTTGCAGTGCTGCGAATAGAAAAAAAGGATAAAGAGACGTTTACCGTGGCGCCTATCGGAGACAGCTCCAAGCTAATTGTAGGTCAGGATATAGTAGCCATAGGAAATCCGCTCGGCTCTCTTGGCGGTACCGTCACCGACGGTATCATAAGCGCGTTAGACAGAAATGTGACGATAGACGGAGTATCCATGACACTTCTTCAACATAATGCAGCGATCAATCCCGGAAATTCGGGCGGCGCACTATTTGATATGATGGGAAACCTCGTCGGCATTGTCAACGCAAAAACCTCAGAATCGGGAATTGAGGGACTTGGATTTGCTATACCGGTAAATATAGCGTTTGAGTATTTAAAAGACGTTATGCAGGCATCATCAATCGGTGCTTCGGTAGATTACGGATATAATAATGAGCGGATATATGGTGTATACGTTACCAAGGCATACGAGGGAGGTTCTTTTGAGCTTTATGATCGAATAGTCTCTATCAACGGAACTGAAATAAAAACGCTTGATGACTTCTATTCATGCATCGGTAACTTTAATAGCGGCGATATATTAGAAATAGTAGTAGTCAGAAATCATAAACAAACAGAGCTCAGTGTTACTGTCAGCTGAGACGGATCGGCACGGATCGGAGGAATTAGATGTATAATATACTCGTTGTTGACGATGAATCGAGAATTCGCTCGATAATAAAAAAATATGCAGAGTTTGAAGGCCACACCGTAACCGAGGCAGCCGACGGCATGGAGGCAGTTCATTTTTGCCGAAGTGCTAACTTCGACATAATTATTATGGACATTATGATGCCAGAGCTTGACGGATTTTCTGCATGCAGAGAAATAAGAAAAATCTCGCAAACACCTATCATAATGCTATCGGCGCGAGGAGAGGAATATGACAAGATAAACGGCTTTGAGCTAGGAATAGACGATTACGTTATGAAGCCTTTTTCTCCTAAGGAGCTTATGCTTCGTATAGAGGCTGTAATGAAGCGAGTAAAGCGCAGTGTTGACGGAGAAGGAAAAAAAGAGAATGTGGTCGTCAGCCTTGACAACGGAGGATTGCGCGCCGACGTTACAGCAAGGTTGGTATTTATTGACGGTAAACGCATCGATATGTCTCCCAAAGAGTACGATCTGTTCTTTTATATGCTTAAAAACCGTAATATAGCTATTTCAAGGGAA
Source organism: uncultured Lachnospiraceae bacterium (assembly GCA_964609165.1). Lineage (GTDB taxonomy): Bacteria > Bacillota > Clostridia > Oscillospirales > CAG-272 > HGM12713. The sequence continues at coordinate 3,131 of CAZSSE010000014.1, read as the reverse complement.
AAATTTATCAGCGATGTTTGGGGATATGATTTTTACGGAGACGTTCGTACCTTGGATACACATATCAAGTTATTGCGCAAGAGCCTTGGAAGATATGCTAATCTTATAGTCACCCTTCGTGGCGTAGGATATAGATTTGAGGGCTGAGTATAAGGTATAAAAGGTATAATCAGAAGCAAACGGGAGGTGACGCTTGATCGTGACTGCGAATCGGTCAAAAAAACGCAGAAGGATGGGCATTAGGTGGAAAATGTTCTGCATACTTATTGTCTTTGTTTCTGCATTTGCCTTTATCATATGGTTGCTTCAGATACAGATGCTTAATTATTTTTATCAAGGGGCGAAGTTCAATGAATTGACTGATGTTTCGAAAAAAATATCACAGAGCCTTGATGATGAGAAAAGCTTGTTATCGGTTGCCGAGGAATGTGCCAATGAATTTTATAATGATATTTGGGTGTATCGAACAGTAGATAAAAAATTCGATAATACTCAAAAAATAGCTTATTTTGAGGGAACGGGCGATTCGCTCGGTTATCATATTGAATCAAATTTTTCACAGCTCTATAGCAAAGCTCTCGATAATGACGGTAAATATATCGCTATGGTTCCTATGAGAAACTTCAAGGACAGCTATTTCGAGTTCAAAATAGTAAAGGATAATCATAATTCACCAAAGGCGTTTCCGTATGTATCAGGAAACATTCAGCGACTTAACGCTATTTACGTGGAGGTTGTCGAATACGCAGGCGAAAATATTGTCATTATTCAGCGCTCTAATATAGCACAGCTTGGCGCTATGATAAACACACTTAAAAATCAGGTGTTACTGATAGCTGTGCTTTTGGTAATATTTACGCTGATACTTGCTACTATAATGGCAAAGGTTATCACAAAGCCGCTCGAACAGATAAACAACGCCGCAAAAAGTCTTGCCGTGGGATCATACAATATTGAATTTTCGGGACGCGGATACAGAGAGATAGACGAGCTTTCGGATACGCTGAATTATGCGGCACGTGAGCTCTCCCAAAACGACAGGCTCCAAAAGGAGCTTATATCAAACGTGTCGCACGACCTGAGAACACCTCTCACAATGATAAAGGGCTATAGTGAAGTAATGAGAGATATACCGGGCGAAAATACCCCCGAGAACGTTCAGGTAATAATTGATGAGACAGAACGGCTGACAGGGCTTGTAAACGATATGCTTGATCTATCGAAGCTTCAGGCAGGCTCTCGATCGCCTGATATGAAGGAATTTTGCCTTACAGATATGATCCGAAGCACTCTGCATAGATATGAAAAGCTCACAATGCAGGATGGATACAGGATAGAACTTACCGCAGATACCGACGCATACGTTATTGCTGATACCACAATGATATTGCAGGTAATATATAACCTCATCAATAATGCTATCAACTACTCTGGCGAGAATAAATACGTGTCGGTCGTGCAGACAGTCAATAAGGATTCGGTGCGTATAAGCATTACAGATAGCGGTGAGGGAATATCTCAAGAGGATATACCATTTATCTGGAATAGATATTACAGAATTGATAGGGTACACAAAAGAGCTACGGTCGGAACAGGACTTGGACTTTCAATTGTCAAGGAGATACTTGAAATACACAACGCAACCTATGGAGTTACAAGCTCTGTAGGAAAGGGATCCACATTCTGGTTCGAGCTAAAAACCTCGGACAGCGATGAGTATAAAGCGGAAATAGTTGAATTTTAGAGAAAAGGACTTAATGATGCTGACTTTTAAGGATAAAAATATAGAAAACATACTTTCGTGCCCGATATGTAAGGCTACTATGACTGTATCTTACGACGGAAGCGGAGGCTTAAGCTGTAACGGTACAAAAAGGCATTGCTATGATTTTGCATCGAGCGGTTATGTAAACCTTTGTCTACCGGGGCAAAGCGGAGGAGGAGACTCTAAGCAGGCTGTTCGCGCAAGAAGCGATTTTTTAAATCTTGATTATTATAAGCCGATCAGCGATAATCTTTGTGAGCTGCTGTGCAAAAATCTTGATGCTTCCGATGCAATTACAATAATAGATGCAGGGTGTGGAGAAGGGTATTATACCAATGCGATCGCAAAGCGGGGATTTTCGGTAGCAGGCTTTGATATTTCAAAATTTGCTGCTGATTTTGCGGCAAAAAGATCAAAACGTGCAGAACTTTCAAATGCTTTTTTCGGAGTTGCCAGCGTGTTTTCACTGCCTGTACTTGATGAAAGTGCAGACGCTGTTGTAAACGTATTTGCCCCTTGTGTGGAAAAAGAATATGCCCGTATTCTGAAAAAGAATGGACTTTTAATAGTAGTCTGTGCGGGACCGGATCATCTGCTTGGATTGAAAAGTGTAATATACGATGAGATACACCACAATGATCAGCGTGCAGATATGCCCTCGGAGTTAGTGAGGATCTCGCAAAATCGATTGAAGTATAACGTTCGGATTGAAGGAAATGAGAATATCAAAAATCTGTTTGCAATGACACCGTACTATTGGAAAACCTCGCAAAGCGATGTGCAAAAGCTTGAAAAAATAAACATTTTAGAGACCGAAATAGATATAATATTTGAACTTTACAAAAAAATATAAAGGACTTTGGATATGACAACACCCGAAATAACACTTATAATTCCTATGTATAATGAAAACGGAATTATAAGAGATACTGCCAATACATTGCATCAATATATGAGTAAGAATTTTGAAAGCTACGAGATACTTTTTTGTGATGACGGTTCTACAGACGCTTGTGGGGAGGCAGTAGCTCAAATGCAGCTTCCTTGCGTTCGTGTTTTGGGCTATAAGCAAAACCGTGGCAAGGGCTTCGCCGTGCGTACAGCTATGCTTGAAGCAGAGGGTGAGATAGTAATGTTTACCGACGCCGACCTTGCATACGGAACTGACGTCATCAAAAGAGCTTACAATACGCTCAAAGATGCACCTGACATGTCAGTGCTTATAGGCTCGCGAAACCTCACAAAGGATGGATACGATGGATATACGACACTTCGACGTATAGCGTCAAAGCTTTATATTCAAATTCTCGGATTTATCGGAGGATTTAAGCTCTCGGATTCGCAATGCGGCTGTAAGGCTTATACC
>CAZSSE010000013.1:0-14497 GCA_964609165.1 uncultured Lachnospiraceae bacterium | reverse complement strand
GTAGAAACGGACGGAAAATTGAACTACTTGATTTCAACTATATTTCAAGACCGCCTCGTTATGACCACTTCGATACCTCTCCGTATAAAACTATTTAGTTTTCAGATTTGCGAAGTTAGTACGATACGCTAACATCGCACCATCTATTTTATCATACATACTCGGTTTTGTCAAGCATTTATTGAAAAAATCGGTGCAAAGTTATTGAAAAAAACGACATATTATGCTATAATACTCCTTGGCTTGGAATATAATCGGTCTTTTGGCATCGGAGGCGTGAGAATGAGTAAAAAACAATGGTTTCTGAAGGGAATGAAAGCGGGTATACCCATTGCTATGGGCTATTTTGCTGTTGCTATTGCGCTTGGCATAAACGCTGTTAGTGCGGGTATCGGTGCGCTCGATGCCGCTGTTGCAAGCTTGCTCAATAATGCCTCGGCAGGAGAGTATATAGCATTTACTCTGATAGCCGCAGAGGCTTCATATATCGAGCTTATCGCGATGGAGGCGGTGGCGAACTCGCGTTATCTTCTTATGTCGGCGGCTTTGTCGCAAAAGCTTGAGCAGGGAACCTCTACCTTTAAGCGGCTTTTGCTCGGATTTACTGTTACCGACGAGATATTTGGCGTGTCGATGATGCAGCAGGGCTATCTCAGCCCGTATTTCACCTATGGCACGTTTGTAGTAGCCACAACGGGCTGGACGGGCGGAACGCTTCTCGGCGCTCTGATGGGTGATATTCTTCCCGCAAGCGTGGTCTGCGCTTTGGGCGTCGGTCTTTATGGAATGTTTATATCGGTATTTGTTCCGGAGGCAAAGAAAAATCGCGTTGTCGCGCTTCTTGTTTGTATCAGCTTTGCGTTTTCTGCTGCGTTTGAGCTTTTGCCCTACATAAGGGAGCTATCAAGCGGCTTGCGCATCATTATACTCACCGTTCTTATCTCGCTCGGCGCGGCTATATTCTTTCCTATAAAGGAGGAAGAGAACGATGCATAGTGTTTATATTTATATTTTGTGTATGGTGGCGACCACGTATCTTATCCGTGTGCTTCCACTGACGCTTATCCGCAAGCCTATAAAAAACAAAACGGTACGCTCGTTTCTTTATTACGTTCCTTACGTAACGCTTGCGGTAATGACGTTTCCCGCTATCATTCAGGCGACCGAATATCCGCTCGCGGGTGTCCTTGCGCTTATCGCGGCGGTTCTTCTTGCGTATTTTGGACGCGGACTTCTGTTTGTTGCAATTTCCTCTTGCGCGGTGGTATTTATCACAGAGCTTATCATAAAACTCGTATTGCAATAAGTCGGTCGATAGCGAGCGACCGTGACAGAAAACATTATAGATTATAATATTGCGAGCGTAAGACTGCTGCAAAAAAACAGCCCGCCTGACCGTCAAATTGACGGTCAGGCGGTTTTTTCTTAAATCAAACACGGTCAAGCGTAGTATTAAACCAAAGAATAAGCGTCCTCGTCGCAGATAACTGTTACGTCGGGGTGGAGGCAGAGGAGAGTTGCGGGGCAAGCGGTTGTGATATTGCTCTTAACGAGAGCGCGGATAGCCGATGCCTTGTTCTTTCCCGATGCGAGAAGCAGGATCTTGCGAGCCTTGAAAACGCTATGTATACCCATTGTAAGTGCGTGCTTCGGAACGTCAGCCTCTGACGCGAAGAAGCGGGAGTTTGCCTCAATGGTGTCGGGGGTAAGCTCAACGAGGTGAGTAAAGCGCTCAAGCTCGGAGTCGGGCTCGTTGAAGCCGATGTGTCCGTTACGTCCGATTCCGAGAACCTGAACGTCGGTGCCGCCGAGCGCATCGATCTTTGCCTCGTATTCGCGGCAGAAGGCGCCTACGTCGGACGCTGTTCCGTCGGGAACGCTGGTGTTAGCCTTGTCGATGTTTACTCTGTCGAAGAGATGCTTGTTCATAAAATAGCGATAGCTCTGATCGTTATCCGGCGAGATGGGGTAATACTCATCGAGGTTTACGGAGCGAACTGCAGAGAAATCAAGCTCGCCGTTTTCATACTTTGCTACGATCTCGTTATACATACCGATGGGAGTGTCACCGGTTGCAAGACCAAGAACGCAATCGGGCTTGCTCTTTATAACCTCTGCCATAATATCTGCGGCTTTTTTGGACATTTCGTCATAATTTTTTGTTACGATGATCTTCATTTTTATATCTCCTTTGGATAAAAAATCTTTATTGAGTATATTATAGCATTTTTTTTGTGATTTGTCACCATTTTTTGCGTTTTTTCAAAAAATTTTTTATTATTACATATAATAGCAAAAGAATGTGAAAACTATCCTTGATTTGTGCGATACGGAGGGTATAAAGTGGGTGGATTATATGAGCGCGGCGTGAGCGGAGAGCGCTCTTACGGAGGACGTGCGGGAGCTTTTGAGCCGAATATAATTATAGGTCGGTTGCGGATAGTGTCGGGCGACGGGAGCGTTTGCTGCCGCGAGAGCAGCGTGCTTTATTTCAGATCGCGCAGGGCGTTGCACGGGGTCTTGCAAAATATGGACAGATCGGGGCAGATCGTAGGCGTTATTTGTGCTGAGGAGATAGTATCGCAGGAGCTGCTCGTCAGGCTGTCAGAGCAAAAAACGCCTTATTTTTTACTTGGCGCAACGGATGATCTTGCGAGTGATACGGACGGAAGGATAGCTCTCATAGATTTCGTGAACGGAAGGCTTATAATAGATCCCACACTCGATACGCTTGACCGTTATGCACGGCTTGGCTCGGACGAACGCCTTACGGTGCGAGGCGTCAAGGAGAGCGTTATAGGGGACAGGTCTGTGATAGAGGATCGTCTGCATCGCAATTCGTGCGATGGAGGGGGTCTGCTTTGCGATGCGGACGATATAAGCGAGGCGGGAGATTTTTTTGAGACCGCCATGTCTCTTGCCGAGAGTGCCTCGGATGGTGGACTTTGTATACGCTTGGGGGTGCCGTGGCGTGAGAGCGAGGACGCTTTTTGCGAGCGTATCGACGTTTTGTTTCGCAGTGCGGTATACGGGGAGCTTTCGGTGGCGCTTGAGGGGTATCGGTCAATAGCCGACGTTGAACACGCTGTCAGGCTTATGTATAAAAGCTACTGTAGACTTGAGGATGAGGGCAGGGAGGTCAATGCCGCTCTTGCCCGTGGGCTTATTATCGATTCACCGATATGGTTGCTTGAGAGAAGAAATCTTCCTCGTATTGATTTTTTATGCTTTGATTTTGACAGGCTTTGCGCAGGTCTGCTCGGTATTTCGCCGCAGGAGGCGGTACGCGATCCGAGTGCTGTGGCGACCTTGTGCAAATTCTGGGAGGATTATCGCAGAGCCAACCAATCGCACGAGCGCGCAGAGCTTCGTGCAAAAAGTGAACGCCTGTTTGAAAGCGAGCTGTTTTCGGATTGGGTGGAATTTATGGAAATAAGCGAGATATATCTTCCCAAGAGGGGCTTACTTCAAAAAAATACTTGACAAGAAATGAAATGTGGTATATAATGAAAAGTGTTTGTTTATGCCACTGTTTTCTATGCGAGGTAAGTAAAATGATAAAAAACGTCCCGGAAATGTTCGGATGTATGGTATTTAATGAAGACGTTATGCGTGAAAGGCTCCCACAGGAGGTCTTTGAGTCGCTTAGCAGAACTATAGCAACGGGTAAGACTATAGATGCCTCTATAGCCGACCCTGTAGCTGCGGCTATGAAGGAATGGGCGATAGAGAAGGGCGCTACACACTATACGCACTGGTTCCAGCCTCTTACGGGGCTTACCGCCGAAAAGCACGATTCTTTTTTGGTTCCCGACGGTCCCAGCCGTGTTGTTATGGAGTTTTCAGGCAAGGAGCTTATCAAGGGCGAATCCGATGCGTCGTCCTTCCCCTCGGGCGGACTTCGCGCTACCTTTGAGGCGAGAGGATATACTGCGTGGGATCCCGGCTCTTACGCATTTGTAAAGGACGGCACGCTTTATATTCCCACTGCGTTTTGCTCGTACACGGGCGAGGCTCTTGATACCAAGACACCACTGCTACGTTCTATGGATGCTATAAGCGCACAGGGGCTTCGTATTCTGAGGCTCTTTGGAGATACAGAGACCAAGCGGCTTAACACGACGGTCGGCGCAGAGCAGGAATATTTTATAATTGATAAAAAGCTATATGATAAGCGTAAGGATCTGCTCTATACGGGCAGAACGCTTTTCGGTGCTCGCTCGCCCAAGGGGCAGGAGCTTGAGGATCATTATTTCGGCCCGCTTAAAACGAGGATCAGCGCATATATGGCTGATCTTGACGAGGCACTTTGGAGAATGGGCATACACGCTAAGACCAAGCATAACGAGGCGGCTCCCGCACAGCACGAGCTTGCTCCGATTTACGTAAAGACCAATCTTGCCGTTGACAACAACCTTCTTATTATGGAATATATGAAGAAGATCGCAGAGAAGCACGGGCTTGTTTGCCTGCTTCACGAAAAGCCCTACGCGGGCGTGAACGGATCGGGCAAGCACAACAACTGGTCGCTTTCTACCGATACGGGCAAAAATCTTCTTCACGCCGGCAAGACCCCTGCGGATAACGTTATTTTCCTTTTGATGCTTGCGGCTATTGTCAAGGCGGTAGACGATTATCAGGATCTTCTGCGTCTTTCGGTCGCTTACGCAGGTAACGATCACCGCTTGGGTGCTGCCGAGGCGCCGCCTGCCATAGTTTCCATATTTGTCGGTGAGGAGCTTGAGCATATAATAGATTCGATAATCAGCGGAACGGCATACGAGGGAGCCAAGGCGGGAATGATGGATCTCGGTATTCCGTCAATACCCGTGTTCAGAAAGGATACCACCGACCGCAACAGAACCTCGCCCTTTGCCTTTACAGGCAACAAGTTTGAGTTCCGTATGCTTGGCTCGTCCCAGAATATTGCTTTTCCTAACGTAGTGCTCAACACGGCGGTTGCGGAGAGTTTCCGTCAGTTTGCCGATATTTTAGAGGGAGTGGACGACTTTGAAAGCGCGGTTGCCAAGCTCATCAAGGATACCTTTACCGAGCACCGCAGGATCATATTTGACGGTAACGGATACTCGTATGAATGGGAGAAGGAGGCCGAGCGGCGCGGCTTGCTCAATATCAGAAACGCAGTCGATGCATTCAAATGCTTCAATCAGCCTAAGAACGTCAAGCTTTTCTCCGAGCACGGCGTTATGAACGAGATCGAGATAAATTCCCGCGAGGATATACTCTTTGAGAATTATTCAAAGATCATCAATATAGAGGCTCTCACGATGATCGAGATGGCGAGCCGCGATATAATTCCGGCAGTAAACAAGTACATTGGTGATGTGGCAATGGGAGCGAATGCGAAGGAAAAGCTTATTCCCGGATCATGTGCGGTCGAGCGCGAGATAGTGCAGAAACTTTCGGATTTGAATTATAAGGCTTATCACACGCTTGCAAGGCTTGAAGGCAGCGAAAAGACCGCGGCGGCGATCCCGAACAGCGTTGCCCGTGCCGAGGCGTACCGTGATACGGTAATACCCGCAATGGATAGCCTGCGTGAATTTGTGGACGAAATGGAGCAGCTTACCTCGTCGGAATATTGGCCGCTTCCGAGCTACGGCGATATGATGCTGAAGGTTTAATAAGAATAGATATAAAAGAACCGCGGATCACGAAGGATCCGCGGTAAATTTTTTTGTTTTGGCAACTAATTATTTGCTTCTGAGACCGAGCCAAGCATCGGTTTCGGTTATTGCCTTTTCAAATTCAGCCTCTCTTGTTGTATAAAGAGCCTCGAGTGTCTGTGTAGCGTCAGCTGCGGTAGCACTTCTCCAGAGGTGGTTGATGTTAGCGAGCTGCTGCGAGTAGATGTAGCAGTAGTCAAACTTGATGTTAGCAACGATAATATCGAAGAGTGCTACAGATCTTGTTACTGTACCCTCGGAGTCGTCGGTTCCGAAGAACTTAGGCTTAATGATACGGTTGAAGTAGTATCCACGAACACCGGTGTAGGATTCCTCAGTAGCGAGCTGGAGGAATGCGGAGACCTCATCACCCTTTGTAGGAACGTCACTGTCGGAGTGATCGAGAACGAACATAATGGTGTAGTAGTCCTGAGCGGTTGTAGCGTACTGCTCCTGCGCCTTGTCGTACTTAGGCATGGGAAGCAGACCGTACTTATCTTCCATTTCACGGATAGCCATATTTGTATCGTATCCGGAGTAAATTCTCTCCATGTAGAATATAGCGTGACCGCCTGCGAATACGGATGCGTTCCAGTTGGTACTTGTTCCGGTTCCGCGAAGGATGTTACGGCACTTTGTAAGAGCATCCTCTATCTTCTGGTTGCCCTTGATGTTAAAGGAGTGTGTTCCGTCGTCATTGGTTGTAACGAATTCAAGACCCCAAGCATAGGGGAACGCATCTCTGGGGCAGGGCTCGCTTGTTGTTGCCATAAGAGCATATGTATCAAGATAATCCTTACCTGCGTCGGTACTGTTGGTGTTCTCGTAGAAGGTGCTGGTCCATCTGTAGAGCTCGTCGTAGGTCCAGTTACCGTCGAGAGCGAGCTGCTGCATATTGTCGGGGTCTTCGCTTTCCTTCTTTGCATCGTAAAGGGTCTTATTGTGCCATACGACAACTGCTGCGTCAAACATCGAAAGGTTGATGTCGCCTGCAACGTAGTGGAGGCGGTTGTTGAATGTCGTGTTGTTTACGATAGCCTGGTTCCAGCAGGGAAGGTCAAAGTTGAAATAGGGAAAGATTGACGTATCGAGCAGGTTGGTCGTGTAGTCACGTATGTTAGGCGATACTGTGGGATAACCGAAGTTAGCCGAAATATCGTAGTAGTGAGTACCCGACGTAACGTCGTTCTGAACCATGCTGTGGAAACGGGCTGTGTACTCGGTGTAGTCGTTACCGTTGGAGGCAACGGGCTGCCAATCGATCTTAACGTTAAGTGTTTCCTGAACTGCCTCGTTTCTCATTGCGATAGCCTCGTCAAGCTCATCCTCGGGGGATTCCTTGTACCACTCTCTTGAGTTGTGGATAAAGTCACGGTAGAGGATAGCTACCTCTGCCCCTTCAAAGTCGAGGTCATCAACGGGAACCGAAGAAGTGAACGAGGGCTCGCCGTATTCGTTGGTGGGCTTTTCGGTAACTTTTCCGTTTCCGGCAGCACCTGCGCCGCTTCCATCGTTCTCACCGTCAGCTCCGCCCTTTTTGCCGCATCCGACGAATGTCATTCCGATGAAGCACAAAACAAGAAGGATGCAGAGCAATCTTGCGAAAAGTTTCATAAATATTCTCCTTTGCATTTTTTTTGTGTACTCGGTTAGTATTGACGCGGTACACCGTATACATATTATACACTATTTTCAAAAAATCTTCAATTCTCGTTTATAACAAATTTGATGACCTTAATATGTGAATTTTGCACAAAAAATGAGCCGCGTTTGTGTTAAACAATCTAAAAATGTCTATTTTGTTTCGGCTTTATTTCCATTTTATTTCCGAATTTGCGCCGATTACGGCTTTTGCTGCCGCCATAAAAATAGCCTCGGGTTCATTGAACCCGAGGCATTTTGTCTTTGGTTAAAGATTATTCAATAATTATTCACTTCTAAGATCGAGCCAAACGTCGGTTCCCTTGATAGCTTCTTCAAACTCGGATTGGCGCGCCTTGTAGAGTGCCTCAAGAGTAGCGTTTGCGTTTGTGGAGTCAGGATCGGTTGCGTCTCTCCAGAGGTGATTGATGTTAGCGAGCTGCTGCGAGTAGATGTAGCAGTAGTCAAACTTGATGTTAGCAACGATAATATCGAAGAGTGCTACAGATCTTGTTACTGTACCCTCGGAGTCGTCGGTTCCGAAGAACTTAGGCTTAATGATACGGTTGAAGTAGTAGCCGCGAACTCCGGTGTAGGATTCCTCAGTAGCGAGCTGGAGGAATGCGGAAACCTCGTCACCCTTTGTAGGAACGTCACTGTCGGAGTGATCGAGAACGAACATAAGGGTGTAGTAGTCCTGAGCGGTGGTGGAGTATTCCTTCTGATCTGTATTGTACTTAGGCATGGGGAGCAGACCGTACTTATCGTCCATCTCACGGATAGCCATATTTGAATCGTATCCGGAGTAAATTCTCTCCATAAAGAAGATAGCCGTTCCTGCTGCAAAGGTATGTGCGCTTGCCGTGTTGTATGTACCTGTTCCGCGGAGGAGGTTACGGCACTTTGTAAGAGCGTCCTCTATCTTCTGATTACCTACGATGTCAAAAGAGTGTGTTCCGTCGTCATTGGTTATAACGAAGCTGAGATCCCAAGCGTAGGGGAATGCGTCTCTGGGCATAGGCGCACCCGAGGACTGAGCTGCGAGCAACGCATAGGTGTCCTTGCCGTCTTTGCCTGCGTCGTTGCCGTTGGTGTTTTCGTAGAAGGTGTTGGTCCATCTGTAGAGCTCGTCATAGGTCCAGTTACCGTCGAGAGCGAGCTGCTGCATATTTTCGGGGTCTTCGCTTTCCTTCTTTGCATCGTAAAGGGTCTTATTGTGCCATACGACAACTGCTGCGTCAAACATCGAAAGGTTGATGTCGCCTGCAACGTAGTGGAGGCGGTTGTTGAATGTCGTGTTGTTTACGATAGCCTGGTTCCAGCAGGGAAGGTCAAAGTTGAAATAGGGAAAGATTGACGTATCGAGCAGGTTGGTCGTGTAGTCACGTATGTTAGGCGATACTGTGGGATAACCGAAGTTAGCCGAAATATCGTAGTAGTGAGTACCCGACGTAACGTCGTTCTGAACCATGCTGTGGAAACGGGCTGTGTACTCGGTGTAGTCGTTACCGTTGGAGGCAACGGGCTGCCAATCGATCTTAACGTTAAGTGTTTCCTGAACTGCCTCGTTTCTCATTGCGATAGCCTCGTCAAGCTCATCCTCGGGGGATTCCTTGTACCACTCTCTTGAGTTGTGGATAAAGTCACGGTAGAGGATAGCTACCTCTGCCCCTTCAAAGTCGAGGTCATCAACGGGAACCGAAGAAGTGAACGAGGGCTCGCCGTATTCGTTGGTGGGCTTTTCGGTAACTTTTCCGTTTCCGGCAGCACCTGCGCCGCTTCCATCGTTCTCACCGTCAGCTCCGCCCTTTTTGCCGCATCCGACGAATGTCATTCCGATGAAGCACAAAACAAGAAGGATGCAGAGCAATCTTGCGAAAAGTTTCATAAAATATTCTCCTTTTTTGATTTTTGCGTATCTGCCGCTTCGGCACGGTACACAGTGTGTATACTATATTATACACTATTTTTGTCAGGACTTCAATTATTTTTTTCATACAAAAAACGGACGGCGAATATAGTTATTGTGCACAAAAATAAATGGAGATGATTTCGAATTTTTTACAATAAGACAAAAAATGAGAGCCGCCGGAAAGTTGGAGGATTTACCGAAGTATTGCGTGGAGACGCATACTGTGTCGATAAAAATATTAACATTTTTTTAAATCTGTTGCTTTATTTGGCAAGTTGTGTTAAAATATAAAATGATAATTATACTTCGCTGCCGTTAGCGGAGCCTGAAAGGAATTTACAAATGAAAAAGCTTTTGAAGATATTTTTTGCAATTGCGGTGATATTTGCCGCTATGTCGCTTGCTTCCTGCGGAAGCAGCACCTCAAATCCCGATGATGCGTCGGGAAGCTTAGCCGGAATAAAATGGAGCTATACAAAGTCGGATCATACGCTCACTGTTTCCGGATCGGGCGATATTCCCGGATGCGCAAGCTCTGAGGACGTTCCGTGGTACGGTGTTCGCTCGGCGGTGGAAAAAATAAAATTTGAAGCCGACGGGGGCGAGAGCTTCGGCACGATAGGCGATTACATGTTCTACGGTATGACGTCGCTCAAGGAGGTAGATATACCCGACGGCGTGGCGGAGATTGGCGATTGTGCGTTTGCTTTTTGCTCAGCTCTTAAGAAGGTAATTCTTCCGGATACGCTTACTGTGATAGGCGGAAGCGCTTTTGAGGCATGCTACTCTCTTGAAAGCATAGAGATACCGGCGGGCACGCTGGATATAGGCGAGAGTGCATTTGCGTTTTGCCGAGGACTTACATCGGTCACGGTAGCGGGCAAACCGGAGCAGATAAGAAAATGGACTTTCAGAGACTGCGTAGCACTCGAATCCTTCAGAATGGATACGGAAAAGACCGAATTTGACGCCGATGCCTTCGCGGGTGCGAAAATAAGCCAATTGGACGCTAAATCTATTCATACCTCCGTGGTCTCTGTGGTTTGCAAGGACGAGAACGGAAATACGATAGGCGGAGCTGCGAGCGTTGCTGTGCTTGATGTCGGTGAAGAGGGCGAGGTAAAGGCTCCTTCTATTGACGGATATGAGCTTGTTGCGGGTGATACTAAAGGTGTGGTCGGAACGGGCGAGCCTGTAAGCGTTGAATTTATTTATAAGAAGCTTGTCGATGATGATGCAGACGGAGCGGAGCAGATCACCGAGACTCCGACGACCGATACTGCGGACGGAGAAAAGGACGGCGGCGTTGAGCCTATGACGATCGTGGCTATCGTTATCTTCGTTGTGGTTATTGCGGGAATTGCGGTCGGCTCATTCCTCCTGATCCGCTCGGATAAGAAAACGACAAAGGACAGCATGACGGTACGCAAGAACGGCGACAAGAACGGAAATAAAAGCGGAAACAAGAACGGCAAAAAGGGTAAGAAAAAATAATGAAGAATAATATTGATATTGAATTGAAGATCTCAGAGGAGCTCTTGCGCAAATTCCTGTTCGTTTGTGAAAAGGAAAAAAGAAATCCCAATGCGCAGTTTGCGTTTATGGTGCGGAACAACGTGGCGTACTATGAAAAGACAAAGGGCAGAATATCGGATGCGGAGCTTAAAAAAATAGATATTTCCGCTTATGAAAAAGATGATTGACCGAGGCGGTCTCGCATAAAATTCTATAAAGATAAAAATGAGCATTGCGGCAGATATGACCGCTGAAATGTAAAAGCAGGGTTGAAGGATACTTTCAACCCTGTCTTTTTTGCTGAAAACGGAAAAATAAAGTTACAAACGAAAAACCGAGGTGAAGAAAATCGGGAATTTTTCCAAAAACGGAAAAATAATTTTATAAAAGCTATTGACAAGAGAGGGAAAAGGGTGTATAATGTCTCCAACGGTGTTAACCTTTAGCGATCAGTAATATTTGTTGAACGAGGTATTTAAAATGGCAACTGCACAGAAGAAAAAGGTAGAAGTAGCGGCGATCCCCACAAACGACGCGGAGGCAAAGAAAAAAGCGCTTGCAACGGCACTGTCGCAAATAGAGAAAAAGCATGGCGCAGGCTCTGTAATGCGTCTTGGAGATAACGCGCATATGGAGGTTCAGGCGGTCAGCACGGGCTCGATCGCGCTTGATATTGCGCTGGGCATCGGCGGAGTTCCGCGCGGAAGAATTATCGAAATCTTCGGTCCCGAATCCTCGGGTAAGACAACCGTTGCGCTTCACATAGTAGCTGAGGTGCAGAAGGCGGGCGGCGAGGCGGCGTTTATCGACGCAGAGCATGCGCTGGATCCCGTATATGCCAAGGCGCTCGGCGTAGATATAAATAACCTGCTCGTCTCCCAACCCGATTGCGGCGAGGATGCGCTCAACATCACCGAGCAGCTCGTGCGCTCGGGTGCTGTTGATATAGTGGTAGTCGACTCGGTGGCTGCGCTCGTGCCGCGTCAGGAGATAGAGGGCGATATGGGGCAGGCGACCGTTGGCGTTCAGGCAAGGCTGATGTCGCAGGCTATGCGAAAGCTCTCGGCGATCATATCAAAGAGCAACAGTATAGTCGTATTTATCAATCAGCTCCGTGAGAAGGTAGGGGTTATGTACGGAAATCCCGAAACCACCCCGGGCGGACGTGCACTCAAATTCTATTCGTCTGTAAGAATAGACGTTCGCAAGGCAGACGCGCTTAAGAACGGCAACGATATATACGGAAATCGCGTGCGCTGCAAGGTCGTTAAAAACAAGGTCGCTCCCCCCTTCAAGACTGCGGAGTTCGATATATTGTATGGAAAGGGCATATCACGCTCGGGCGAGATCATTGACTATGCGATAACGCTTGATATTATCAAGAAGAGCGGCTCGTGGTTCTCGTATAACGGAGAGAGGATCGGTCAGGGCAAGGACAACGTTCGGAAGCTTATTGAGAGCAAGCCCGAGCTGCTTGCCGAGCTGGATGCTAAGATACGCGCTATGAAGGATACTCTGCCCGATACGACAGAGGAGTTTGAACTTGACGAGGATGATGACGAGTTCGATATTCGCACGATCGAAGAGGAGCTTTGATGCGTGTTGAAATAATTTCGTTTGCCGCGGGCGGTGACGACGAGATATTCGTCAATATTGAGCTGCGCGAGGGCGAAAGCCTTGAGAGGCGACGCTTGCTTATTCCAAGTGCCTTATACGTTGATATGAGGCTTTGCCGCGGCGAATGTTCGTGTGAGCACTTTGATGCTCTTGAATACGAATCAAGGGTACATGCGGCATATAAGAGGGCAATATATATACTTGGCTTTGGGGCTTGCTCCGAAAGAATGCTTGCCTCAAAGCTGATAGCCAAGGGATTTGATAGGGATATAGCGCGCGCGGCGGTCGCAAGAGCGTCGGCTTGCGGATTTCTTCCCGAGGTCGAGAATGCGAAAAGAGAGGCTGAGCGATGTGCTTCAAGGCTTTGGGGAGCTATCAGGATACGCGCGCATCTCGGATCGCGCGGATACGGCAAGGACGCGATAGACGAGGCTATGTTTGCGCTTGAAGACGATGGAGTTGATTTCGGCGAAAATTGCAAAAGGCTGATAGACAGCAAATGCAAAAGGCTGCCAAAGGACAAGGCTGAGCTTCAAAGGCTTATATCATCGGTCTGCCGCTATGGATATTCGCTTGGCGAGGTAAGGTCAGCGTGTGCGGAGATAGCAAGCCGAAAAGAAAGCATATACGATTGAGAAAAAGCGCCTGACGGTATTGCCGTCCGACGCTTTTTGCTTATTCGTCTTATTTACTTATTTGTTATAAGAAATAGTTGCGCTGAAATCAATGGATTTGTTGGGCGCAACAACTCTGTGTCCCTTTGGAGAGAGGCTGAGCGATGTGCTTCAAGGCTTTGGGGAGCTATCAGGATACGCGCGCATCTCGGATCGCGCGGATACGGCAAGGACGCGATAGACGAGGCTATGTTTGCGCTTGAAGACGATGGAGTTGATTTCGGCGAAAATTGCAAAAGGCTGATAGACAGCAAATGCAAAAGGCTGCCAAAGGACAAGGCTGAGCTTCAAAGGCTTATATCATCGGTCTGCCGCTATGGATATTCG
Source organism: uncultured Lachnospiraceae bacterium (assembly GCA_964609165.1). Lineage (GTDB taxonomy): Bacteria > Bacillota > Clostridia > Oscillospirales > CAG-272 > HGM12713. The sequence goes on along the minus strand of CAZSSE010000013.1, from coordinate 1,124 downwards.
CTTGGCGAGGTAAGGTCAGCGTGTGCGGAGATAGCAAGCCGAAAAGAAAGCATATACGATTGAGAAAAAGCGCCTGACGGTATTGCCGTCCGACGCTTTTTGCTTATTCGTCTTATTTACTTATTTGTTATAAGAAATAGTTGCGCTGAAATCAATGGATTTGTTGGGCGCAACAACTCTGTGTCCCTTTGGAGCGGGCTCGTTGAGACCGTTGACCATTCCGCACTGCGGCTCAATGCAGATAAATCCGCCCTGTCCGCGTCCGTTGTAGAGGATCCAATGGTCAAACTCGTCGCTTACTGTGTAGTCGTAATCGCCGATAACCGTTTTATGTCCGCTGGCAAGATAGTATCCGTCAACATCTACGCCCTTTGAGGGACTTCCCGTAACGTAGGTCTGCTCCTGCGCGTTGAGGTGCTTGTATCTGCCATTAGCGCGACCGTCTACTCTTTCCTGATGCATCGAAATGGGAAGGATGAAAAGCTCTGGCTCAACAAAGGTGCTGTGCATACAGAATACGACGGGGAGATTGCGCTCGTCAATGTTTTTGACCGTGTAGCTCTGGGTAAAGCCTCTCTCGTCAAGAGTATACGTTACCCATATTTCACACATAAAGGGGAACCACTCATCGATCTTGTCGTAAACGTATTTGAGCGTTACCTCATTCTCTTTTTGTTCTACGAGCGAGAATGCGCGTCTGTGGACAAAGCCGTGTATATGGCACTGAGACCAGTCCTCGTTTAGGGGGAGGGTGTATTCCTTGCCCTCAAAGTTGAATTTAGCAAAATTCGTGCGGTTTGCGGGGAAAAGAATGGGCGATCCCTGAAGATAGGGATTGACCTTGAGCTGTGCCTCGTCAACGAGTGGAACGAGTACGTCCTTGCCGCAGTGTGTAAGCGATATAACGTTTCCTCCGAGCCTGGGGCAAACGAGAGCCGCCCAGTCGCCGTACTGAATGGATAATACGTCCTTGATATTCATAATTATTACCTCGTGAAAGATTTTATGGATAAAATAATTATATACTTTTTGCCGTGCTTTGTCAATACATTTTCGATTTTGGTATGGCGATGTTATGATACAATTGATAGGTGACAAATAAAAAGAGAAATAGCAACCAAAAG
>CAZSSE010000012.1:0-14791 GCA_964609165.1 uncultured Lachnospiraceae bacterium | reverse complement strand
ATAATATACGATGTGTAGTATCGTCTTCTCGTACTACAGTTTAAACCATCAGGAGGTTCATATAAGTTATGAAAAAACTCATTGCATTTGCGCTTTGTCTCGTTATGATTCTCGGCTCTTTTGCCGGTTGCGCAACAGATAAGGAAGAAGAGGAGGATCTTGGTGCGTACATATATATGTATCTTACCGACCCGGTCTACAACTTTGACCCTGCATATGCTTACGAAAACGAATCCGCTCTGCGTATAGTCAGTCTTCTGTACGATAATCTCTTTGTGCTTGACGAAAACGGAAAGCCACAGAAATCTTTGGTTGATGACTATGATGTAGACAAGGACGAATATACTATAACCATTACACTGCGGGATGATACATATTGGTCCGACGGAACTGCCGTCTCCGCGAACGATGTATTCTTTACGTGGGAAAGACTGCTTGACTGTACAAGATCCTTTGAGGCTGCTTCCCTTCTCTACGACGTAAAGAACGCGAGAGCCGCTAAAGAAGGTAACGTTTCTATAGAGGACGTCGGAATCCAGCTTCTCAACGAGACGCAGCTTGAGATCAATCTCAATGAGGGCACCAATATTGACGAGTTTCTTGTTAAGCTTTCGAGCTATGCACTTGCTCCGCTCAGAAGCGATATTATCCGACGTACTGTCGAGGAAATCGACTGGGCAAAGAGCCCCACTAACATAGTAACCAGCGGTCCCTTCCGTCTCAGATCCCTTTCATACGATCCCGAGGACGCAAATATTACTCTTGAGCGAAATGCTTACTACTACAGAGACTTTATGAATGATGACCACGACGTATCGGTCAAGCCATACAGACTTATCATTGACTATACAAAGACCGGCGAGGAAATTCTTGCGGCTTATGAGAACGGAGAGATATTCTACATTGGCGATCTTCCCCTTGATGTCAGATCCAAGTATACGCTTGAGGAGTGGGCAGATATGGGCGAGATCAAGGATGCTCTCAGCACTCATTCCTATGTAATGAATCAAGATGCTGTAATAAGGTACTATAACGCAGCACAGTTTGGCAAGCTCTCTTACGACGGCGAGCTTGTTGCGGGAGTGGACGGTGATAAGATATTCGCCAAGAGAAAGGTTCGTCAGGCGCTCTCTCTTGCTATCGACCGCGAAGAGATCGCAGAGGCAATAGTCTTTGCGGAGGCTGCTACAGGTATCGTGCCCAATGGTGTATTTGAATCCGACTCCAAGAAGGATCTTTTCTCCGAGAATCGTACAAACGGAATAGCAACGACCGAAAATCTTGCAGAAGCAAAAAAATTACTCAGCGATGCAGGAATTGATCCGTCTAAATATATGTTCTCAATTTCAGTTCCGGCTTATGACGACGTTCACGTAAAGATAGCCGAAATGGTTCAAGAAGCTTGGGGCGAAAACGGACTTGGCTTCCACGTCGCCGTAAACGCCATCGAAAATATCGATAACAAGGACGCCTCGGTAAGCACAGGCGCTACTATCCTCGGCGTCAAGGATGATATCTTTGCAGAATCCTATGCAGCAGGAGAGTTTGAGGTTGCCGCCATTGATTACACTGCTTTATCGCCCAGTGCTTTCTCTGCGCTTGCTCCTTTTGCTAAAGGCTACACGGGAAATGCAAGCATCGATACTCACGGTGAAACCTTCACCGTAGCGTTGCATAAGTCAGGATACAACAGTAAGACATTCAACGAGAGAATCAACTCCGCGTTCTATAAGAGATATGACCTTGACGAGCGCGCAGCTATTCTCCATGAGGCAGAGGGTATTCTTCTTAACGATATGCCCGTGATCCCGATAGTATTCAATAAGACCATAACGATGAAGAGCAAGGATCTCACCAAGGTTAAATACTCATACTACGGTTGTCCGATATTCACTAAAGCAAAGCTTAAGAATTACGAGAACTACATTCCCACAGAAGATTGATTAAGTCAAATCAAAAGCATCAAACGGTCGGCAATTTTGCCGACCGTTTGATGCTTTTAATCCTTGTCAACCATATTTTCCATTTGCGCCTTATGCTTCTTCCCTACCTCGACGTTGTTTTTATAGGTAAGTCCTCGAACTATAGTATCGGAGCCAAACTTACTTCTTATAGAATCAATCGTCTTGTCAAGAGCTCGCGCCTTTTCCTTTTTTCCATCATCAAACAAGCTCATTTGAACGTCATGCTCGTAAGTGACATTCGTAAAAGATATGCCGAGCAATCGAAGAGGCGTCTTTCTATCCCAAAGCTCGGAAAAAAGAGCTTTGCATATTGCAAAAATGTCAAGCGTTATATCTGTAGGCTCGTCAAGCCTGCGCTGATGCGAGCGATCACGAAAATCGTTTCCTCTTATTACAACACCTATACAGTAGGCTCTCGCACCGTCAGCGCGCATTCTCGCCGCCGTAGTATCCGCCAAAGCTAAAAGTATCTTGTTAGCCTCATCAAGCGTTGTAACGTCATTTTCAAGCGTTATAGAATTGCTGTATCCCTTCGCCCTTTCAGGGCACTCAAGCACGGGCGTATCATCTATACCGTTGGCAAAATTGTGAAGCTGACCTGCAAGCTTTGCCCCCATCATAGACTGTAATATATGCGCATCAAGCCGTGCAAGATCCCCTATCGTATATATACAAGCATTTTCAAGCTTTTGCGCGGTATTTGCCCATACCGAGAAAAGCTCACGTACAGGCAAGTGCCAAAGCTTTTTCTCAAGCTCATTATCAAAAAGTGTGTGCACTTTATCGGGCTTTTCAAAATCACTTGCCATTTTTGCAAGGAGCTTATTCGAGCCAACGCCGATATTAACAGTAAATCCAAGCTCGTTTTTTATTCTATCCTTGATTTCATAAGCAGTGGCAACAGGATCGGGATAAAGCGTTTTTGTGCCGCTCATATCAAGAAAACATTCATCAATAGAAAATTTTTCGACTACGGGTGCGTATTCTTTGCAAATACTGATAAAAGCTTTCGAGCAACGCTCGTAAAGCCTGAAGTCGGGACGGGCTAAATAAAGACTCGGACATTTTTGCAACGCCATGCCTATTGGCTCTCCTGTTTTTACACCGTATTTTTTTGCGGGTATCGATTTAGCAAGCACAACTCCCGTTCGTTTGTCACGGTCTCCGCCGATCACAGACGGTATAAGCCTTATATCAGGCTCTCCGTTGGAAACGCGACGAGCCGCTTCCCACGACAAAAATGCGCTGTTTACGTCAACGTGAAATATCAATCGCTCCACGCTTTCCTCCCGATAATTTATTTGAACAATTTATTTTGTAAGCATCCACACCGCCATTTTACTCTCGTCAGTCCACAATTTGCCTGCTGAAGAATAATCAGTAACCGTCATATGTCCTTCGCTTGTAGGAATTTCAAGCGCAACTATTGATGTATACGGTATATTCTTATCCGAGAATACAGCATCAACGTATCCGTCATTTTGCACCATTATATCCACGGGTTCATCTACACTATAGCCCAATCTGTTATCCTGCGCAAGCATCAATGGTCCGCGTCTGAGCGCAATATGCCTGTGCGCAATAGAATCCTCTTTGTCAAAGGTGGGTATCATATGATCCGCCTCCCAAATGACCTCGTTCATAAGGATCTGCGAGCCATAAGGCGTCGGATATATAGCCTCGGTGCGCATATCAAGCTCAAGTGCAACATTATCACCGTCATTCCACTCACGGTCTATAACAACGTATTTTCCGCTCTCAGCATTTACAAAATCTCCGCAAACAGCCACAGCAGTATTTTTACTCCAAGCAGGAATTCTTATACAAAGCTTAAATCTCTCAGAAGCCTTCAAATTCAGCTTCAAGGATATTTTTCCGACTTTGGGATATTCGGTATCTGTTATCAGCTCAAACGGATTTCCAGCAGGTGTATTTGCCGCGATAACCCCGTTAATAAACATATTAAGTGCCACGATGTCATCGGACGCACAGAGCTGTAGCTGAGGAAGAAGTCCGATTCCGACCGAACCAATGCACGCACAGCATCCGTAATAATGCATATCACGCATGAGCTGCAAACCACCTATTCTCTGACCTCTGCGTCCTGCCGTAAGAGGGCTGTAGCTATCAAACGGAAGCGGCTCTGCGATCCAATCAGGGTGACACTCAAGGGTGGTCGCTTCAATAACCTTCTCCGTATTCACCGCTCCAAGGTATGCGTTATAGAATGAAATTTCAAAGGTGTCAACGTATTTAGTGTCTCCTGTAAGAAGATACACACGATAAAAGAACTTCATTATAGTTACGGTAACGCAAGTCTCCTGCATAATGGGATCGTTGGTAGTATTCGCCTGTCTTACGCTCGAATGATCGAAAAGCTCGTTTGTACAGCCACAGCATCCGATAACGGTAAAATCGCTTTCAAGCACCTTATTGGCAAAATTCACGATAGCGGTCTTATATCTCTCGTTTCCGGTTATCTTATAATATTCAAGCAATCCCTCAAAGCACGACGTCATTTCATACGCCTTGGTAACAGGATATTGATACGGATAAAGCTCATCCTTATAAGCAAGATCGAATATATTGACTATATCGGTACCACCCTGATCCACGATATACGTGGCAAAATCAAAATATTTTTGCTCACCGGTTATATTATAAAGGCGCACCACAGGCTCGAGTATAGACGAGGAATTCAGTCCTCGCCAATTTGCCGTTGCCTTATTGATATTCCTTTTACCTTCCTCTTTGCCTATATGAGCCATTACGTAGTCGATCTGCGAGCACATAGAACGGATTATCTTTGCTTTCTGCTTCTCGTCCTTGCATATCTCCAGATAGTATTGCATACCCAAGCATACATATTTACGGCACCACAAATCCCATCCGCAAAGCTCACTATCCACAGGATACGTGCTGATACGTCCATTACTATCTGCGCTCTCTATCATATCGTTAACGGTATTACTCAATATATCATAAAGCTCAGGGTTTTGGGTGTAGGCGTAAACAAGACTTGCTCCGCGCATCATCTTACCCCAATATTCACCTCTCCAACCATTATCAAAGTCGGCATCCGTTCTGAATTGTTCCACAAATCTACGCCAAAGCGCAGGCGATAAAAGCTGAAAATCCTCAATAAACCTAAAAGCATTATCTACAAATCCGTTATATTTGGCATTTGCGCCGCTATTTGCGTATATTTCTCTATTGTTCTTCATAGAAGCCTCCAATATTAATGATGCAAATATATTATATCATATCAATTTTTATTTTGCAAGAGAAATCACTAAACAGAGTGATATAATACAGTCCGAATAATTTTATCCATAAAAGGCTGCCGCAAAAGCGACAGCCTTTAATTTGATTTCTATCAAATCAGTGAATAATACAACGCTCGGTATCCTTGTCGAAGATGTGAAGTCTTGACATATCAACGGAAACCTTGATCTTATCGCCTGCTCTCGACTGAGAACGGGAGGATACACGTGCGATAAGCGACGTGGGATCTTCCTCAGGATCGCCAACGGTGAGATAGAGATAAATCTCTGCGCCCATAAGCTCGGTAACATCAACGTTAACCTCGAAGGAGTGGTTAGGATTCTCAATAACAGCCGTCTCAACATCAGAGATAGCTTCTGGACGGAGACCTACAACAACCTCCTGACCGATGTACTCGGCAAGCTCAGGAGCATTCGCCTTTTCTTCGGGAAGCGCAAGCGATACATTTTGGAACTCGAAGTTAACACCGCTATCGGTCTTGACAAGCTTACCATTAATGAAGTTCATCTGAGGTGTTCCGATAAAGCCTGCTACGAATATGTTGCAAGGATAGTCATAAAGTCTCTGAGGCGTATCAACCTGCTGAATAAGACCGTCCTTCATAACTACGATTCTGGTAGCCATGGTCATAGCCTCTACCTGGTCGTGAGTTACGTATACGAATGTAGTTCCAACTCTCTTGTGAAGCTTTGTAAGCTCTGTTCTCATGGCAGCACGAAGCTTAGCATCAAGGTTAGAGAGAGGCTCATCAAGCAAGAATACCTTCGGCTCACGAACGATAGCTCTACCGAGCGCAACACGCTGCTTCTGACCACCGGACAAAGCCTTGGGCTTTCTGTCAAGAAGGTGTGTAATATCAAGAATTCGAGCCGCCTCTTCAACAAGGCGCTTGATCTTCTCCTTGGGAACCTTATTGAGCTTAAGTCCAAAGGACATATTCTCAAATACAGACATATGCGGATAAAGAGCGTAGTTCTGGAAAACCATCGCGATCTCTCTGTCCTTAGGCGCAACGTCGTTTACGAGTCTGTCGCCAATGAAAAGCTCACCGTCGGTGATCTCCTCAAGTCCTGCGATCATACGAAGTGTGGTCGTCTTACCGCAACCCGAGGGTCCTACGAGAACCAAGAACTCCTTGTCCTTAACCTCAAGGTTAAAGTCGGATACGGCGGTAACGCCACCTGGATATTTCTTATAAATGTGTCTAAGAGATAAACTTGCCATTATTTTTGAGCCTCCTGAATTTATTGCTTGTTGTAAACAATGAATAGTCTAATATACTTATATTATTATACCAAAAATCGAGCAAAAATGGAAGATGGTAAATTCCCAAAATTTCTCCCATTTATTTGTGCAATATACACAAAATCGCATATTTTTTCAAAAAAATCGATTAATTTTTTTAACCAATGATTTTAATATATTAAAACTATTTTGCAGCCTTCATTGAGAGCGATATTCTCTTTTTCTTGACGTCGACAGCCAAAACTCTTACCTTGACCTGATCTCCGACCGCCACCACCTCGGACGGATGCTTGACAAATCTGTCCGAAAGTTCGGAAATATGAACAAGTCCATCCTGATGAACTCCGATGTCTACAAATGCTCCAAAGTCTATAACGTTTCTTACGGTGCCGTTAAGAATCATATCCGGCTTAAGATCCTCAATGCTCATAACATCTTCACGAAGCGCGGGTGCTTGAAAATCATCTCTGATGTCTCTGCCGGGCTTTTGAAGCTCTGCTACTATATCGTGAAGCGTAGGTGCGCCTATTCCGCATTCCGCACAAATCTTTTGTGTACCGTATTCCTTTACCTTATCGGCAAGGTCGGAAAGCTTTCCGCCTTCTACATCCTCCTGCGTATATCCGAAGATAGCAAGCAATTTATGCGCCGCCTCATATGATTCGGGATGCACTCCGGTATTGTCAAGTATCTCCTTGGAATGAGGCACTCTCAAAAATCCCGCACACTGCTCGAAAGCTTTAGCTCCGATTCTCGGCACCTTAAGTATGGCTGCTCTGTTTTTGAACTCGCCGTTCTCTTCTCTGTATTTAACTATATTCTTAGCGGCGGTAATATTTATACCGGAAATATACGAAAGCAACGAATACGATGCGGTATTAAGGTCAACGCCAACCGAGTTTACGCAATCCTCAACAACGCCTACGAGTGCACCGTCAAGCCTTGCCGGCTTCATATCATGCTGATACTGCCCCACACCGATCGACTTTGGGTCTATCTTTACAAGTTCGGCAAGCGGATCCTGTAATCTTCTTGCAATGGATACCGCAGAACGCTGCATAACGTCAAAATCCGGAAATTCCTCTGCTGCGAGCTTAGATGCAGAATAAACAGACGCACCCGCCTCGCTGATAATGATATACTTACAGTCATAATTTACATCCTTAAGGGTTTGGGCTATAAATATCTCACTCTCGCGCGATGCAGTTCCGTTTCCTATCGCTATAACGTCGACCTTATATTTTTCGACCATTTTCTTGATGATCTTTGCCGCTTCCTCGGTCTTGAATTTGGACTTTGTGGTAGGATATACTACCGCCGTATCAAGAACCTTACCCGTTTTATCAACCACCGCCGTCTTACATCCGTTTATATATCCGGGGTCAAAGCCAAGCACGGTCTTACCCTTAAGCGGTGACTGCATAAGAAGATGCTTAAGATTCTCGGCAAATAGCTTAATAGCACCCTTGCTCGCATTATCAAACAGATCGTTACGTATTTCACGTTCTATAGAAGGAGCTATAAGTCTATCATAGCTGTCTATGACCGCCGACTCGATATATTTTGACGCAGGACTTTTGAGATTTGTTATCATTTCCGAGCAAAGATAGTTCAGAATAGTCCCCTTCTCTACAGTAATGCTGACCTTGAGGAATTCTTCGTTTTCTCCGCGATTGATAGCCAAAACTCTGTGCGCGGGGATCTTATTGATCGCCTCGGAATATTCATAATACTGAGAATAGACCGAATCCTCCTCGGTAGCCCCATTGGAAGAAATAAATCCCATATCAAACGTAATCTTACGAACAACCTTTCTGAAATCTGCATTATCCGATACGCTCTCCGCAATAATATCGCAAGCTCCAGCCAAGGCATCCTCTGCACTCTCGACCTTAAGCTCCTCATTCACATAGCTCTGCGCGACGTCCTCAAGGCTCGGCTCGTATTGGTCAAGCTGTTGGAGTATAAGCTCTGCGAGCGGCTCAAGTCCTTTTTCCTTAGCAACGAACGCACGTGTCTTTCTATGCGGTCGGAATGGTCTGTAAATATCGTCGACCTCTGTAATCGTCTGCGCGTCATCTATAGCGGCAGATATTTCATCGGTCATCTTACCCATCTCGGTAATAAGATTTTTAACCTCCTCCTTACGTTTCTCTATGTTCCGAAGATATGTAAGTCGGTCGTCAAGATCGCGCAATATTGCATCATCAAGGCTTCCAGTTTCCTCCTTTCGGTATCTTGCAATAAACGGTATGGTATTACCGTCGTCGATAAGAGCAACTGTCTTTTGCACCTGTTCCTCTTTTATTTTAAATTCCTCGGCAAGCTTTTTGATAATGTCCATAGTAATTTCTCCGTAAATATATTTTAATTATAATTTTCCGTGATTTTCAAGCTCGGCTATCTCGCGATCCGTCAAATAACGCCACTCTCCACGTATGAGCGCATCATCAAGCACAAGAGGACCAAAGCTGATTCTTTCAAGGTAGGTTACTTTGTTATCAAGAGCCTCAAGCATACGCTTGATCTGATGATACTTTCCTTCGGTAAGTGTAATAATTCCACCCATTCCCATATCATCAAGCTCTATTTTCGCAGGCTGCGTAACGTATCCGTCCTCAAGCGTGAGTCCCTTCTCAAAGCGATTTGCGTCGCTTTGAGAAATAGGATCGCGCGACTTAAACGATACCGTTTGCTGACGTGGCTCTTAGGAGCAAGCAGCCTGTGCGCAAGGTCTCCGTTATCTGTGATAAGTATAAGACCGAGCGTATTTTTGTCAAGTCTGCCGCACGGGAACATTCTTTCGTTGCGAACTCCGTCAGGCAAAAGATCAAGCACGGTAGTATCTCTGCCGTCGTCTGTTGCACTTACAACTCCTTCGGGCTTATTGAGCATAATATAAGAATACTGCCTGTAAATTATCTTTCTCCCGTAAAAGAAGATCTCGTCGCTGTTTTCGTTGATCTGCTCGTCTGCTGCTCTTGCGACCGTACCGTTTACCGTAATACTTTTCGCACGTATTGCGCGCTTGGCATCCGAGCGCGAGCAGGTTCCCGTTATACTTAAAAATTTATCAAGTCTCAAATCACACCTCAAAGAAATATCCAAAGCATCAACAGCATTACTGCAGCAATAATACCGCTTACAAGAGCCCCTGCGCGAAATCCGGCAAAAAAGCTATCCGCGTTTTTATTATCCCTCATCTCCAACACCTCCCTTGTGTTAGAATGGATGAGAAAGCACGTACTTATTCGCGCAAAGCTGTATTTTCAGATTTAAAACGCACCTGTGAGCAAACTATACCCACAAACATAAGCGCGCAACCGATATATCCTATCATTGATATATCATCCACACCAAAGATCGCTCCGCCGATAGCACTGAAGGCAGACTCGGCAGAAAGTATGATAGCGGCATATGTGGGATCTGCATTTTTCTGTCCCAACACCTGAAGCGTGTACGCGCCTCCGCTTGAAAGCACGCCGCAATACAGCAACGACCATTTTGCATCTATCAGCGACGAAATGCTGAGCTGGGAGCCTTCAAATACAAGCATACATATTAAGCCAAGGATCGCACATACAGCAAACTGCCCCCACGACAAAAGCAACGGGCGAACCCCTGCGTTAAGGTAGCGATCAATAAGCACAACGTGCGCCGTCCACAAAAATGAGCCTATCAGCAGCAAAAGCTCGCCTAGTCCAAAGCTCAACCCGTCTTGGGGATCGTAGCAGAGCATGAAAAGACCTATAACGGCGCAAACGGCGCCAATCCACACCTGATACCCGATCTTGCGCCTGAAAAGCAGAAAATATGCCATTGGAACAAAAATAGTATAAAGTCCTGTTATAAGCCCCGACACACCTGCGCTCGCAGTGATCTGTATGCCAAACTGCTGAATGGTTACAGCCATAAAAAGGACAAGTCCCACCAGCAATGACGGCAAAAGCGAACGGCAAAGCTGCACCTTATTGAGATTTTTTCTTTCAAAAACGAATATCACCGGCAGCAACACCACAACGCCTATAAGAAATCTGAGCCCTATCATAGTAAACGGTCCTATGTATTTCATTCCGTCTACCTGCGCAACAAAAGCAAAGCCCCATATTATTGCGGCAAGACAAAGCGAAAGATTTGAAAGAGCCTTTCTATTCATTTTATTCCGCAGAAGAAGCTATTTTTGCTATATTTTTAAAAGCCTCTATTTCCTTGTCATAATCCTTTTGACCTACTATCTTCTCATGCAAACAGATAACAGTATCCTCCGGAAGCGTCTGAAGCTCCGGGGAGCTCTTATATATCTCGGTATCACCAAGCCTTATTCCGTAAGCATCGATAGCGCCATCAGGTGTTTCACCGAATATTTCAACCAATGGCTTAAGCCGTTCTACATTAGAGTCTCCCCTGACGAGCTCATCATAAAGCCATCTGTCGAGCAAATATATCGACCCGTTTCCGGTCTTATACTGCGAATTAAGTGCCGAATACTCACTACTGTTGAAGGCAGTATCTACGATTTTTTGCTGATCCTGAAGATCGGCTATCTGCTCGGCGGAATATATGATGTAAGATATAAGCCCCGCCTTTCCCTCGGATCCCTTATTACCGAATCCCTCCGGAAGATTTTCAGTCAGCACACGTTCAATGCTTGCCTTTTCATCTGCCTGAAGTGCCTCGGGACCTGCATATGTAATAAGAATGTCCTTCTCAACGTTTGTAATGCTTTGCACGAGGCAAACCGTTATCACCACTGCAAAAAATGCTACTACTATCGTTGGCCACTTGTAGTGATACCAATAGTTATCAAGCCATTTTAAAAGCTTGCTTTCCTTTACTGCTATCTTTTTTTCACTAAGCTTTTCTTCGTTCATTTTTATCTCCGTTTCAAAAAAGCAACAAAGGGCCGTTACATTGAAATGCAACAGTCCCTCGTCTTAATATTTAGGCTCTATAAACGTCCAAGATCTTAATCTCGATCACTTTTCCCTTGTTGGTTGTTGCATAAACGACATCGTCCTTCTTCTTTCCGATAAGTGCCGCACCTACTGCCGAGCGGTCGGATATCTTGTTTTCAAAAGGATCTGCTTCATTAGAACCGACTATTTTATACTCGCACTCGATTCCGTCACGGGTAAGTCGAACGCTGGATCCAAGTCCTATCGTGCCGTTGTCGCTTTCCTCAACGACGATAGCGTGCTGAATAAGCTCCTCAAGCTCTTTAATTCTTGTAAAGCACTTTGTCTGCTCATTCTTTGCCTCATCGTACTCGGCATTCTCCGAAAGGTCTCCGAAGGAACGCGCCTCAGCGATAGCGACCTTGATCTCCTCCATTCTCACCTTTGTGAGATATTCGTACTCTTCCTGAAGCTTTTTGAAGCCTTCCTGTGTATATTTCTGTTCTACTGCCATTTTGAATTACTCCTTTGAAGTTTAAATAATAATTTTTGATAAATTTCAATTAAATTGCTCCACCGCAGTCATAAGCTGATTATCTACCGTCTGCGGAACAAGATACGCAAAATAATTCAGCGCCTCGTCATTGAGCTTGACCGTAACGTCCGGAACGATACCAACTCCGTCATATCCCACAAGCTCGGTATCTCCGCCCGAAAAATACATATGTGTAGTAAGCTTTACTGCACCGCTGAGACCGTAATTCAGCATAAAGGTATCCTGCATTTTTCCTTTGCCGAACGTGTTCGCGCCAACTATCTTAGCGATTCCGTAGTCCTTGAAGTTTGCTACGAAAAGCTCTGCGGCACTGGCAGTTCCCTCATTACAAAGCACTACCATATCAAGATCCTTATATTTTCCTATATCCTCAGCATCAATATCGCATTTCGCAGCATCGCTCGAACCGTACTTGATCGGAGCTATCGTCATTTTTTCTACATTACCGGCTGAATCCTTAGTCTGAATAAAAACGTCGTTCTCGTCAAGGAAAAAGCTGAGCACGGCTCTTATGGACACAAGCAGACCGCCTGGATTGTATCGTAGATCTATAACAAACCTATTGCACCCGCTATTTTTCAGCTCCTCCACCTTGCGTTCAAACTGTTTTGGCGTGGTATAATCAAATCCTGTTATGGTAAGAATCCCCACGCTATTATCACTTTCAAGAACGGTAGCCATTACAGAGGTGGTTTCGACCGCGCCTCTGATAACGTTTTTAAATTCGATCTCATCATATCCGTCTCCGCTCGGACGGTACACGGTAAATTCAGCTGCCGTTCCATCCTCACCTAAAAGCTGCTCCAAGGTCTTTTCGTATCCGAGCTCGGTGACAGACTGCTTATTTTCGCCCGTACCGACAAATACAAGTCTGTCGTCTCTCTTAACTCCTGCCTTGTATGCGGGAGAATCATCCATAACGTTATATATATGCAGGCATTTCAAGGTTTTGCCTTCATATTCAAATTCATCGTTGACAATATTAACTCCGATACCGGACATTCTGCCGGCGCTGCTCTCCTGATTTGCCAAAAGCTCCTCAAGAGTGTAATAAGCCGCATAAATATCGCCCGTAGCCGCGACGTAAGCCTTGAGCGCGGCATCCATCATTGCGTCCTTATCAACGTCTCCGTAATAATACTTGTCGATATATGCGTTGAGAAGATCTATCTCTGAAGCCGAGGCATTCTCAACCACCTCGTCGCCCTTCACTATGTTATCCGCATACTCCTTGCGGAATATCTGCGCACATATGCTGTACGTCAGCATACCCGTAGTAATGACGGCTACAAGCAAAAGCGCAACGCCGGACAGCAGGCAGGTCTTTAGCGGGATCGTTTTTTTCTTTTTATGCTTTGCCTCAATCGTCTCCGACACAATGGCAGCATCGCTTTCCGAACCTTCCTCTGGACTAACCGTTATATCCTCTGCCGTATTGTCTGCGTCATCCTGCGGAATGTTGATGTTGTTATTTTCTTCTGACATTTAAAATCTTTCCTCGCTTACGGTATTATGTAGTTCATATTCAATTCAAATGCGAAACACTCCAAAGAAGAAGCATTTCGCAAATAAATTATATGATAACTCGAAGCTGTCAATCAATATTTAAGTGTTTTTGAATCAAGATATTTTCTTACCATGAGCGCTACCTTAAATGTTATGGCATGCTCAAACTCACGCAGATCAAGTCCCGTGAGCTTTCTGATCTTTTCAAGTCGGTATACGAGAGTATTTCTGTGAACAAAGAGCTTTCTCGATGTCTCCGAAACGTTAAGATTGTTCTCAAAGAAGCACTGTATGGTCATAAGAGTTTCTCTGTCAAGCGACTCAAGGCTACCCTTTTTGAATACCTCCTGCAAGAACATATCGCAAAGAGTTGTGGGAAGCTGATAAATAAGTCTTCCGATACCCAAATTTTCGTAGCTGATAATGTTCTTTTCGGTCTCGAACACCTTTCCTACCTCAAGAGCCACCTGTGCCTCCTGATATGCCTTTGCAAGATCCTTTATATTGTCAACAACGGTAGAAATACCGATTGCAACCTTCGTATAGAACTCTGTCGAGATAGTATCTGCAATATTGACAGCCATGCGCTCTATCTCGCGTATATCAACGCCGGGCTTAAGCTCCTTTACCAAAACGATGTCAAGCTCGCCTACGCTGATAACGTAGTCGTGAGACTTGTCCGGGAACATATTCTGAAGCATTTCAAACGGCATCATATCGGTCTTATTCAAGAACTTGATAAGAAAAACCGCTCTCGGCTCTTCAATATTAAAATGAAGCTCCTTGGACTTTATATATATATCGCTTGGAAGAATATTGTCAAGGATTATGTTCTTTATAAACGAGCCCTTATCGTATTTTTCATCGTAAAGGCTTTTTATATTCCCAAGGGAAACGGAAAGAAGCTTTGACATTTTCTCAGCCATTTTATCCTCGCCCTCTACAAAAACGATGTATTCGCTCTTTGCTCCCGTTCCCATATAACGGTATGTATATCCACCCGCAACTACGATCTCACCCGAAAAAGGAAGCTCCTCGCAGACTCCCTGTCTGACATCTCCCATTTTGCCGAGATCCGAGCAGGATATTACAACACCGTTTTCATCGATGACGCCAATCACGCGATCAAACGCATCCTTCATTTGATAGATCACACCTTGAAACAATCTGTTCGACATATCCAACCTCTTAAAACGTTATATTTGAATTTAATTGTACATACTGACCTATATTATACACCTTTTTTTGTGATTTTTCAATAGTCTTTTTAATATTTTTTATAAATTTTCTGTTGAATTGTCAATGATAGGTGACAGATTTTTCAGAAATAGTTGTCAAGG
>CAZSSE010000011.1:0-15003 GCA_964609165.1 uncultured Lachnospiraceae bacterium | reverse complement strand
ATGACCCTCTGCTTGTAAGGCAGATGCTCTCCCAGCTGAGCTATGCTCCCATACGTCGTTTTCCGACAGCTCTACTATTATAGCACACAGTTTTTTGATTGTCAATACCTTTTTTTAATTTTTTTAATTTTTTTGCAGGCTTTATCTACACTATCTATTGATTTTTTATGTGTTTGGTGTTATAATATGCAGTGATATATTTTTTATTTGTGAGGTCTTTAATGGATAATCTTAATATTGACTTTTCACTTCCGACTGAGGCGTTGGAGGAAAAAACGCTTTCTTCCTCCCCGATATTTGACGGAAGAGTTCTCCACGTGCGCTTGGACAAAATATCACTTCCTAACGGTAAGATGTCTACACGCGAATACTGTCATCACAACGGTGCGGTGTGCGTTATCCCGATAACCGATCAGGGAGAGGTAATATGCGTGCGTCAGTACCGTTATCCCTTCCACGAGGATCTTCTTGAGGTTCCCGCTGGAAAGCTTGACTCACCCGAGGAAGAACCTAACGATGCGGTACGCCGCGAGCTCCGTGAAGAAACGGGGGCTATTGCCCAAAGCCTTACCTATCTTGGTAAATATTACCCCTCTCCCGCTATTCTCGACGAATGTATCCATATGTACATGGCAGAGGGTCTGAGCTTTGGCAAGACCGAGTTTGACGACGATGAATTTATAGAAACCGTAAGGATCCCTCTTGATTCATTAGTCGAAATGGTACTTGACGGCAAAATACGCGACGGAAAGACTCAGGTCTGTGTGTTGCGCGCATCTATGATGCTTGCTCGCAGATCTTAATAATGTTCGTTTTTACCTTCATAGTCCTTATAGTCTCTATCCTTGCAGTAACCTATGTTTTTTTGGTTATGCCGAGAGCCGCAGACGGCGCGGACATGGATATTCAAAGCACCGACTATGCGAGAAACGGATTGTGGGACTTGAATGTTCCCGAAGGATCTATTGATGCATTCCGCCGTGCAAACGAATACGGATACGGAATAGAGCTATGTCCTTTTCTTTCACGTAGCGGAGAAATTTTAATTTCTTCAAGCTCACAGATAAAGCCTACTCTGCGCGAGCTTCTGTCTCTTATCGACGGAAACGTTCCGATCCTTATTGAGATAAAGAGTGGAGACAATATTGTCGCGCTTTGCAAAAGGCTATGCTTGATAATGGACGGATACCACGGAGCCTTTGCCATAGAATCACTTGATCCGAATGTGCTGGGATTCTTCAAAAAATACCGTCCGAGATACGCAAGAGGACAGATGGTACCAAGCCGCTCAATGGTGCTAAAAGTGGGCAGACTAAACCGCTTTGCGCTGACTCATCTTTTTCTAAACGTGATCTCTCGCCCCGATTTTATAGTTACAGACGGCAATCTTATCTATGAGCCCGCCTTTCTGCTTGCAACAAAAATATTTTGCAAGCGCGGATTCGTGCGCCCCGTAAAAAGCCAACGCCAATACTCAATATGCCGTAGGCACTCGCTTTATGCTATTTTTGAAAATATAAAACCACAATAATGAAAAGGAGCCGCAATTATGAATAAGGCTTATTCATCCGCAGATATTCTGCTACCTGATTTCACCAAGGTCGACGCTCGGAAATGGGCGGTTATCGCTTGCGATCAGTTCACAAGCGAGCCTCACTATTGGGAAAAGGCAGATGCCATAGTCGGAGATGCTCCCTCGACGCTTCGTATTATATTGCCTGAGGTATATCTCTCCGAGGCCGAGAAGCGCATACCGACAATAAACAAAGCTATGGACAGCTACCTTGACAAGTATCTTATTTCCAATCCCAATTCAATGATCTACGTACAAAGACTCCAATCCGATTCAACCGTTCGTCGCGGCATAGTTATGGCAATAGATCTTGAATGCTATGATTTCAACCGCGGAGCAAGCTCGCTTGTCCGAGCAACAGAGGCAACCGTTATTGATCGTATTCCGCCGAGAGTGGCTATACGACGCGACGCAAGGATAGAGCTCCCCCACGTAATGCTTCTCATAGATGACCCCAAGTGTACGGTTATCGAGCAGCTATCTGAGGATAATTGTCCCGATCTTGCCTACGAAACCGACCTTATGCTTGGCGGCGGACATATTACGGGAAGATTTTTAAGCGAGGCGGCAAAGCAGTCGGTATCAAAGGCACTCGATGCGCTTATCACCCCCGATGCCATGGCGGAACGCTACGGCGATGCAAGCCTTCCTCCCCTGCTCTTTGCGGTAGGAGACGGAAACCATTCACTCGCCACCGCAAAAACGATATATGAAGAGCTGAAAAGCTCAATAGGTGTCGAGGCGGCAGCTTCGCATCCTGCACGCTACGCGCTTGTAGAGATAGTCAATATTCACGACAAGGCACTCAAATTCGAGCCTATATACCGCGTTGTATTCGGCGTAGATGCGGACGATATGCTTCAGAAGCTTGAAAAATATGCAAGCTCTCTTTCAGGCTCTGCCGATGCGCAGACAATAGAATATATAAGCTCCGGCAAGAGCGGAAGTCTTGTTGTCGCGCATCCAGAAAAGCAGCTTACTGTAGGTACGCTACAGGACTTTATCGACGCCTACATCAAGGAAAACCCTTCTGCTGAGGTGGATTATATACACGGCGAGGAGTCTGTCAAAGGTCTTATAAGCGACACGTCGGTTGGATTTATTTTCTCGGGAATGAGTAAATCCGAGCTTTTCAAAACGGTTATATACGACGGTGCACTTCCGCGCAAGACATTCTCTATGGGTCACGCAGAGGACAAAAGATATTACCTTGAATGCAGAAAGATCACCGAATAACTTAAACAACTTATTGGAGAAACATTATGAACGATTCGTGGGAAATATTACGCAGCGAATGTCAGAACTGTACAGGCTGTGAGCTTCATAAAACACGCACAAACTGTGTGTTCGGCACGGGAAATGTGAATGCCGATATACTTTTTGTCGGAGAGGCACCCGGTGACAACGAGGATAAAACGGGTATCCCCTTCGTCGGACGAGCGGGGCAGCTTCTCGATCAGTATCTGTATGCGGTCGACATTCCGCGAGAAAGTGTTTATATTGCGAATATTCTCAAATGTCGCCCACCGAAAAACCGTGATCCCCTTCCGGTCGAGGAGGATGCCTGTATAAATTTTTTGCGAAGACAAGTCAAGCTAATAAACCCAAAAATGATAGTTTGCCTTGGCAGAATATCGGCTATGAGGCTTATACGCCCCGACTATAGGATAACCAAGGAGCACGGAGAGTGGGTACAAAAAGGAAATTTCCTTATTACCGCCGTGTATCATCCCGCTCTTCTGCTGCGCGATCCGCGCCGTAAGGAAGAAATGCTTGTGGATATGAAAAAGATCAAGGAAAATCTTGACGCGCTGAATAACGGAAAGGACTTAAAGGATTTATGATGGATTTTTCAGCCTTTCTCAACACGGTCATTACCGTGTTCGTTATACTCATTGCAGGATATGTGATCGGCAAGGCAGGCATCATTGATTCGGCAGCTTCAAAAACGTTTTCAAAGCTCATAGTTGACATAGCACAACCGGCTCTTATAATCAATTCGATAATAAGCAAGCCCTATTCTTCCGAAAATCTTAAGCTTGCCCTCATAAGCCTTTGTTTTGCTTTCGCGGTACATATAATTATGGCAGTAATAGCATTTTTCGCTTGCATGAGGATCAAAGATCTTGACGAGCGTAAGATAACGGAATTTGCAATAATATTCGGTAATATCGGCTTTCTCGGAATTCCCGTTATGAGCTCGCTTTTCCCCGACAGCGGTGCTTTTGTAGCCTCATTTTTCGTTGTCAGCTTCAATATACTCCTTTGGATCATCGGTCTCGGCATTATTGCCCGCAAGCGTGATGACATTAAGCTGACGGTCAAAAAAGTATTTATTAACAAAGGAACTGTTCCAACACTGATAGGCTTTGTAGTCTTTCTTATCCCCGCAGTATTTCCGAACTTCACGCTACATCCCGTGATAACCTCAAGCATAAACTATATTTCTTCTCTCTGCACTCCGGTCTCCATGCTGATCATAGGCAGCCTGCTTTCAACAAGATCTATGAAGCAGATTTTTGGCTCGGGAAAGGTATATTATATGTGCTTGTTCAAGCTCATAATAATTCCCGTTTTCTTCTGCTTCACCATGAAGATACTCGGATTTTCTGATTTCTGGGTACTTTTTGTAACAGCCGTATCTGGGATGCCGGCGGCAAGCTCGACAAGTATGTTCGCGGAGCTTTACGATACTGCTCCCGGATTTTCAGCCCAATGTGTCGGAACGTCCACTCTGCTTTCCATTGTCACAATGCCTCTCATCATTTTTTTGGCATCAAAGGTGGTTGAGTGGAATATATCGATCTTTTAAAAAAATTTTGATTTTTTTACTAAAAGGTCTTGACAAAGAGGTTGTGTAGTGCTAAAATTACTTTATCAGGCTAAAGGAGAAAGTAAAGATGAACCGTTCTTTCGCTAACAAGTTTTTTTACCTTTATTTTTATTACTTTTTTCGGTAATAATTGATAAGGGCGTTTTGTTGCGGGAATCGGCGTTTTTACCACCTTAAAGGTTTATACGGTATTTAAAGCCTCTCGATGCTAAGCACCGAGAGGCTTTTTGTTTAAGGTATCCCCTTTCGGTTCTTCCTCGACGCTTCATAATACCAAAAAATTATTTCAAGCATAAATTAAAGCATAAAAGGAGAAAGAAAAAAATGATCGCAGTACTCAAGCAAGGAACAACAGAAAAGCAAATTGAAAATCTCTCGGCATGGCTCAGAACGCAGGGGCTTGACGTACATATTTCAAAAGGCAGTAATCACACGGTAGTAGGTCTTATCGGAGACACGAGCAAAGTCGACGAGGAGCTTCTTGAAAGTCTCGACATTGTTGACAGCGTAAAACGCATCAGTGAGCCATTCAAGAGTGCAAACAGAAAATTTCATCCCGACGACAGTATCATCAATGTTGGCAATACCTCCGTTGGCGGCGACGTATTTGCAATAATCGCGGGGCCCTGCTCTGTTGAAAGCGAGGCGCAGGTAATGGAGATAGCAAGCTCGGTAAAAGCATCGGGCGCAACTATGCTTCGCGGCGGAGCATTCAAGCCCCGTACCTCACCATACGATTTTCAGGGTCTTAAGGCAGACGGCATAGAGATACTTCTTGAGGCAAAAAAGGCGACAGGACTTCCTATAGTTACGGAAATAATGAACGCAAACCACCTGCCGCTTTTCGAGGACGTCGACGTAATTCAGGTCGGCGCGCGAAATATGCAGAATTTTGAGCTTCTCAAGGAGCTTGGAAAAACTAAAAAGACCATTCTCCTTAAACGTGGTCTTGCCAACACACTCAAGGAATTTCTTATGTCAGCGGAATACATTATGGCAGGCGGTAACGAAAATATAATTCTTTGCGAGCGCGGAATACGTACCTTTGAGACGTATACGAGAAATACTCTCGATCTCTCGGCTGTGCCCATGCTAAAGGAGCTTACACATCTTCCCGTAGTTGTCGACCCCTCACACGCCACGGGTGTTGCAAGGCTCGTAAAGCCTATGGCGATGGCAGCGGCAGCTTGCGGTGCTGACGGACTTATGATCGAGGTACACAACGATCCTCAGCACGCACTTTGCGACGGCGCACAATCGCTCACACCGGAGTCATTTGACGACGTTACGCGCGCAGTCCGCCGTATTCTTGAAGCAGTAAAGGAGCTTTGATATGACTGTCGGAATTTGCGGTCTTGGTCTTATCGGCGGATCTATGGCAAAGGCATACAAGGAGGCGGGACACAAAGTCCTCGGCTTCGATATAAACGAGGCTACTCTCGGCTACTGCTCGCTTGCAGGCATTACCGACGGCGTATTAAACGAGGATACCGTAAAGGAATGTGAGCTTATCTTTGTAGCTCTCTATCCCGTAGCTTCGATAAAGTATCTCGAAGATATAGCGCATCTTATTTCAAGGAACACTACGGTAATAGATCTGTGCGGCACTAAAGAAAAAATATGCGAATGCGGATTTGCTCTTGCTGAAAAATACGGGTTCACGTTCGTTGGCGGACATCCTATGGCGGGAACGCAATACTCGGGAATTAAATATGCACGCGCATCACTATTTAAAAATGCGCCGATGGTGCTCGTACCGCACGTGTACGATGATATTTCGTTTCTCGATAAGATCAAGCAGCTCCTCGCCCCCGCCGGATTTGGTAAATTTTCTGTTACCACCGCAGAGCATCACGACAAGATGATAGCGTTCACGTCACAGCTTGCTCACGTTGTATCAAACGCATACGTAAAAACCCCGACTGCGCAGGATCACAAGGGATTTTCGGCAGGCAGCTATAAGGATATGACACGTGTGGCGTGGCTCAACGAAAATATGTGGACAGAGTTATTCCTTGAAAATCGCGAGCCGCTGCTTTACGAGCTCGATCACATTATAGCGTCGCTCACCGAATACAGAGACGCAATAGCAGACGGGGACGCCGAAACGCTCCGCTCTCTTCTTCGCGACGGACGCATAGCCAAGGAAAAGGTTGACGGATAATCTGCTCACAAAATAAAATTTCTGCATAAAATATTAAGGTAAAAGGACGAAAAATATGACAACGGTAAGGGTAAGCGCCTCATCATCTTACGATATAATAATAGGAAATGGACTTCTCTGCACTCTCGGAGAGAAAATAAATGGAACGGTAGGTGACTGTCGACTTTGCATAGTTACAGACGATAAGGTAGATGCATTGTATTCATCTACCGCCGAGAGGTCGCTTGCAAGTGAAGGATTTTCGTATGAAAAGTTTGTCATTCCAAACGGCGAAGCATCAAAGAATACCTCAAACCTGATAGCTCTGCTCGAATTTTTGGCTGAAAAAAGATTTACAAGAAAGGACTGTATCGTAGCACTCGGAGGCGGTGTGGTGGGCGATCTTGCGGGATTTGCCGCGGGCGTTTATCTGAGAGGCATAAGATTTGTTCAGGTACCCACTACCCTGCTTGCCGCCGTCGATTCGTCGGTCGGCGGTAAAACGGCGGTGGATCTCGTTGCGGGAAAAAATCTTGCAGGAGTTTTTCATCAGCCCTCGCTCGTGCTTTGCGACGTCAATACGCTCGATACGCTTGAGGACGCGATCTTTGCCGACGGCTGCGCAGAGGTCATCAAGTATGCGATAATAAACGACAGACCTATGTTTTATCGACTTAAAAAAGGAATAAAATCCAACGTCGAGCAAGTGATCGCCGAATGTGTAACGCATAAGGCGCAGATCGTTGCAGAGGATGAGTTTGATCTCGGGATCCGCCAGCTTCTCAATCTCGGTCATACTGTCGGACACGCGATCGAGCTCTGCTCTTCGCTTGAAATATCTCACGGCAGTGCCGTTGCGATAGGCACGGTAGTCGTTACGAAAATGGCGGTCGCGCTTGGAGCTTGCAGTCAGTGTGACCTTGATGAGATAATATCTCTTTTCAAGGAACAAGGGCTCCCCACAAAATGCCCATTCACTGCAAATGAACTTGCGAATATAGCCACCGCCGACAAGAAGCGCTCGGGTGATACCATAAACCTTATCGTTCCTTACGGAATCGGAAACTGCAAGCCTCTTGCCGTCCCTGTAAGCGAGCTTTGCGCATATATAAAAAAAGGACTTTGATCTATGAATATGTCTATTTTCTGCGCAAGTGCGCAGGGTAAAATAAATGCCATCGCATCAAAATCGGTAGCGCACAGACTTCTCATATGCGCCGCGTTTGCCGATATGCCGACTCGCATCCGTTGCGATGAAACAAATAAGGATATAGAAGCTACAGCCGCCTGCCTGTCGGCACTCGGTGCGAATATTGAGCGCAACGCCCCCTATTATGACGTAACGCCCATCTCTAAAAATGACGTAAAGAAAAACGCCGTTCTCCTGTGCAACGAAAGTGGATCGACTCTGCGTTTTTTGCTTCCCGTTGCGGCAGCTCTCGGCGCAAGCTCATCGTTCCTGCTTGCCGGCAAACTTCCCGAACGCCCGCTCTCTCCTTTGCGTGAGGAGCTTGAGGCACATTCGGTAAGCATCGTCGGCAAAAATCCGTTGAAGGTCGAGGGAATTCTTAATGGAAACGAATTTTCTATCGACGGCAGCGTTTCATCACAATTCGTCAGCGGGCTTTTATTTGCACTCTCGCTGTTAGAATATGACTGCAAGCTGACCGTAAACGGCAAAATAGAATCAGCTCCGTATATTGACATCACTTGCGACGCACTCGCTCTTTTCGGTGCCCCTGTAAAAAAGGAAGGAAGCTCATACCTCATAAGTGCAAAGGGACGCTTTATATCTCCGCGTACAATAGATGTTGAGGGAGATTGGTCTAACGCCGCATTTCCGCTCGCTTTGGGCATTTTGGGCGGTAGCATAGAGGTAAGCGGACTTAATGTATCTTCGTCGCAGGGCGACAAAGCTATTGTTGATATATTAAGAGCCTTCGGTGGAAATATTTCTTACTGCGCAAAATCGGGCTCTTACACAGCAAGCGCTTCCTCACTCGCAGGAACAGACGTCGATGCCTCTCAAATACCCGATCTCGTTCCGATACTTGCGACCGTAGCGACAGTAGCAAAAGGAAGGACGAGGATATACGGTGCGGCGCGTCTGCGTTTAAAGGAGAGCGACCGTCTTAAAAGTGTTTGCGCGGTGCTCACTTCACTTGGTGCAGACATAACCGAGACCGACGACGGACTTATAATAAACGGCGTTGACAGACTTCACGGCGGACAGGTCGATTCATTTAATGACCACCGTATAGCTATGAGCGTTGCAGTTGCGTCGGCTCTCTCAAACGACGCGATAATTCTGTCCGGAGCAGAGGCGGTAACAAAATCTTACCCTCGCTTCTGGGACGACATGCGTTCTTTGGGGCTTATGTGCTCGCAATCGTAAAGAAAGCGTAAATTTCTTGTACTGTGCTTGAAAAAATCCTCAAGATGTAGTACAATATATCTGATAAAGCATCGTCGTTATTTCGGCGGAAAGGATTTTAAATGCAAAAATATGACGTTATAATCGTGGGCGCAGGTCCTGCGGGAATATTTACTGCGCTTGAGATGCTGAAGCAGGGATCAAAAAAGAAGATACTGCTCATAGAAAAAGGAAAGGCGATAGAAAACAGAGCCTGCCCTAAATCGAAAACGAAAAAATGCGTCAGCTGCAAGCCATATTGCCATATAACCACAGGATTTTCGGGTGCAGGCGCATTTTCTGACGGAAAGCTTTCTCTCTCCTACGAGGTCGGCGGAGATCTTCCCTCTCTTATCGGTCCCAATAATGCTCAGGAGCTTATAAATTATACCGATTCAATATATCTTGATTTCGGCGCTGATACTCACATTGAGGGTGTCGGTAACAAGGAGGAGGTCAAGGAGATACGTAAAAGAGCCATTAAGGCCGGACTAAAGCTCGTAGACTGCCCGATAAGACACCTTGGAACCGAAAAGGCGCAGGATATATATTACGCTATAGAGCAGTATCTTTTAAAGGGCGGGGTTGAGATACGCTTTGGTGCTGAATGTGCCGATCTTATAATCAATAACGGCGAATGTCGCGGAGCTATACTGCGTGAGGACGGCATGGAGCTTGATGTATACGCCGATCACACCGTTGTGGCGGCAGGACGCAGAGGTGCCGACTGGCTTGAGACGCTTTGCGAAAAGCATGGAATAGCGCATCTTCCCGGAACCGTCGACGTAGGAGTACGTGTTGAGATAAGAAACGAGATAATGGAAAGCGTAAACAACGTTCTCTATGAATCAAAGCTTATCGGATACCCTCAGCCATTTAAGGATAAGGTTCGTACCTTCTGTCAAAATCCCGGAGGATTTGTAAGTCAGGAGAACTACGACAACGACCTTGCCGTCGTAAACGGACATTCCTATAAGGATCTTAAATCCTCCAATACAAACCTCGCCATCCTCTGCTCACACAATTTCAGCGAACCATTCAATCAGCCCATATCTTACGCAAAGAAGGTAGGCGAGCTTACAAATATGCTCGGATCCGGTCACATTATGGTGCAACGCTTCGGCGATATACTTGACGGAAAGCGCACGTGGGACGATGAGCTCTCGCGTTCAAACGTCCGTCCCACACTTCCGGACGCAGTTGCCGGGGATATTACTGCGGCTATGCCCTACCGCGCGATGACTAACATCATCAATTTCATTCAAGCTGTAGATTACGTGGTTCCCGGCTTTGCTTCAACCGAGACGTTGCTCTATTCGCCCGAGCTAAAATTTTACTCAAACCGAGTAAAGCTGGACGCAGAGCTTAACACAAATATTAGCGGACTTCACTGCCTTGGCGACTCAAGCGGATGGACGCGCGGTCTTATGATGGCATCGGTTATGGGCGTACTTATGGGCAGAAAACTTGTATAATAGTGTATATTAAGATTGAGGAAGGGCAAAAATGGCTACAAGCTACGGAAAAAATCTGACTGTATCAATATACGGCGGCTCGCACGATGAGTGTATAGGAGTGATTGCCGACGGACTTCCCGCAGGATTTAAATTCAATATGCAGGAGCTTTCAGAATTTATGCAGAGAAGAGCTCCGGGACGCAATCAGCTCTCAACACAGCGTAAGGAGCCCGATATGCCCGAATTTCTGTCGGGCGTATCGTTTGCCGACGGAAGCCTTGCAACGCTCAACGGCAAAACTCTGCACGCAATCATAAAAAATACTTCACAGAGATCGTCGGATTATTCAGATCTTGAATTTGTTCCCCGCCCCTCTCACGCAGACTATGCCGCAAGAATGAAATACGGAGAGAAGGTGGATCTTCGCGGAGGCGGACATTTCTCGGGCAGGCTTACTGCTCCGATGTGCATTGTCGGAGGTATATGCCTGCAATATCTGCGCTCGCTCGGCATCGAGATAGCGGCACATCTGTACGCTGTAGGCGGTGTCTGCGACGCTCCGTTCGATCTTGCGAATGTTGACCTTGACGATTTTGCGCTTCTTCGCGCTCGCTCGGAGTTTCCTGTGCTCGATTGCAACGCGGGAATGGCTATGAAAGAGACGATAGAGCTTGCAAGAAACGAGGGAGACTCGGTAGGTGGTATCGTTGAGTGTGCAGTGCTCGGGCTACGCGCCGGACTTGGCGAGCATATGTTCGACGGAGCGGAAAATCGCATTGCGGGAATAGTCTTCGGTATTCCTGCTGTCAAGGCTATAGAATTTGGAAACGGATTTGAGTGCACATCACTTCGAGGCTCGCAAAACAACGATCAATTCTACACCGACGGAAAAAGTATATACACCAAAACCAACAACTGCGGCGGAATACTTGGCGGAATGACTAACGGTATGCCACTCGTTTTTCGTGCGGCTATGAAGCCTACTCCGTCGATATACTGTGAGCAGGACAGCGTGGATATGGTCTCCATGTCCCCTGTAAAGCTCACGATAAAGGGGCGGCACGATCCCTGCGTGGTCATACGCGCAGTACCTGTATTTGAGGCAGCCGCCGCTATTGCCGTGGTGGATATGCTGCTCGACTGATCGCCCATCAAATTAAAGGATACAAAATAAAACTACTTTAATTCGAGGTCATTTATGAAGCTCAATGCAAATCACACCATAGGCGCCGGCTACATTGGCTACACCACGCAGGCGCTTGTAATAAATTTCGCGCCCTTGCTTTTCATCACCTTCGAGAAAAGCTACGGCGTCTCAATAACAAAAATAAGTCTGCTGATTGCTATCAGCTTTGTAACACAGCTATTTGTCGACGCCTTTGAGGCAAAATTCTCATCAAAGCTCAACACCCGCATCTCTATAATATTCGGGCACATCTGCGCCGCACTCGGGCTTATATCATATGCCGTGCTCCCGGAGCTTATCGGCAACGCCTTCATCGGGCTCATCATAGCAACCGTTCTCGGCGGAATAGGCGGCGGTATCATTGAGGTGCTTATAAGCCCAATAGTAGAGGCGTGCCCGACCGAAAATAAGGCTCGCTCAATGAGTCTCTTGCACTCGTTTTACTGTTGGGGAGCGGCGCTGACTATTCTTGTATCTACTCTTTTCCTTGCGCTTGTCGGCATAGAGCATTGGAAAATACTCACCTGTGCTTGGGCAATAATTCCCACGGTGGGCGCAGTGCTTTTCTGCGCTGTTCCAATATACGAGCTTGAAGCCGATACCACCGAGGGCAAAAAAAGGATAGAGGGCAAAAGTCTTTCACGCTCGCCGATATTTTGGGTGTTTATCATCATAATGTTCTGCGCGGGGGCGGCTGAAATGGCAATGAGTCAGTGGGCATCAAGCTTTGCTGAGGCAGGGCTTGGAATAGATAAGACTGCGGGTGATATGTTAGGTCCATTCGCGTTTGCGATATTTATGGGAATTACCCGACTTTTCTATGCGCTTATGAGTAAAAGAGTTCGTTTAGTCGTCTTTATCGGAATTTCCGCCGCGCTTTGCGCCGTCTCCTATTTGCTGACCGCACTCTCGCCCTATCCTATGCTCTCGCTTGTCGGATGCGCCTTGTGCGGAATATCGGTTGCGATAATGTGGCCCGGCACCTATAGCCTTGCCACAGAAAATATAACCTTCGGCGGTGTGCGTATGTTTGCACTTCTCGCGCTTGCGGGAGACGTTGGCTGCGTTGTCGGGCCGTCGGTTGCGGGATTTATCGCCGACATGTTCGGTGGAGATCTGAAAATATCATTTATCGTATCTGCGGTATTTCCCTTAATGATCCTTGCACTTATTCCCTTTGTGCTCTCATACTCAAAAAGAACGGCGCAAGGTAAAAAATAAACTTTATATCAAAATATCAAAGGAAGTCAAAAAAATGGAACTCAGTGAGTTAAGGCAACAGATCGACGAGATCGACAGAGAGCTCGTCTCGCTTTTCATTCGCCGTATGAATTGCTCTGCGGGGGTTGCGGAATACAAGCGTGAGCATGGACTGCCCGTGCTTGACGCAAGCCGCGAGCGTGCTCTGCTTAATAAGATCTCAGAGCTTTCGGGAAGCGAGTTTGAGGAATATTCAAGAACACTTTATTCAACCATCCTTTCTCTTTCGCGCTCATATCAGCACAAGCAGCTTGGAGAAACCTCGGCTCTCTATAACGAGATCGTCGAGGCTATTGATAAAACTCCGAGAATGTTTCCCGAGCGAGCCGATATTGCGTGTCAGGGCGTTGAGGGTGCGTATTCGCAGATCGCCGCAGAACGACTTTTCAGTGCGCCCAATATCACCTTTTTTTCAAATTGGGAGGGCGTATTTTCCGCTATTGAGGCGGGAATGTGCCGATACGGTGTCATACCGATAGAAAACAGCACGGCAGGCTCTGTCAAAAAGGTATACGACCTTATGATAAGTCGGAATTTCAAAATAGTTCGCACCGTGCGCATAAAGATAGACCACTGTCTCCTTGCAAAAAAAGGAACTGAGCTCTCGGATATAAGGGAGATATTTTCACACGAGCAGGCTATCAGTCAATGTTCTGCGTTTCTTACCTCGCTCGGTCCGAATGTAAAGGTAACACGTGTTGAAAACACGGCTAAAGCGGCAGAAATGGTGGCAAGCTCGGGCAGAGACGACGTTGCTTCTCTTTCGTCGCGCTCATGCGCGGCACAGTACGGGCTCAACGTACTCGCAAGCTCGGTTCAGGACAACGCAAATAATCACACACGCTTTATATGTATAACAAACGCTCTTGAAATTTACCCCGGCGCAGACCGTACCTCGCTTATGCTGGTAACTCCTCATAAGCCAGGTGCGCTCTTCAGGATCCTTGCGCGCTTCAATGCTCTCGGCATTAACCTCATCAAGCTTGAATCACGCCCGATTCCGGACAGAGACTTTGAATTTATGTTCTACTTCGATCTTGAATCGTCGGTATACTCGCCCAAGCTCGCCGAGCTTCTTTCGGAGCTTGAGCTGGAGTGTGAGGAATTTACTTATCTCGGCTCGTACTCGGAGGTGATCTGATGAAATACGGATACAAGGAGCTAAGATGCGGGCTTATCGGAAAAAGACTTGGTCACAGCTTTTCGCCGATAATACACAACAAGCTTGCAGACTATCCGTTTGCTCTCCGCGAGCTTGCTCCCGAGGAGCTGGAGGCCTTTGCAAGGAGTAACGAATTTGACGCCTATTGCGTAACAATCCCCTATAAAAAAGACATCATGCCATTTCTTGACGTAATATCGCCAGAGGCGCTCTCTATAGGTGCAGTAAACGTGGTTGTTCGAGGTAATGACGGTAAGCTATACGGCTACAACACCGACTATTTTGGCTTTGATTATATGGTAAAGCGCTCGGGCGTATCTGTATTCGACAAAAAAGCAATAGTTTTCGGTCGAGGCGGTGCGTCCGCTACAATATGCACGGTTCTTCGTGACTTAGGTGTAAGCTCGCTTATAACCGTTGATGTTGAAGATAATACGCCGGAAAATCTTGCGAAGCACGCCGACGCAGAGATCGTTGTAAATACAACTCCGGTCGGAATGTATCCAAACACCGGAAGGGCACCCACAACGCTTACGTATTTTCCATGCTGTCAGGTCGTCTTTGACGTCGTTTACAACCCTGCCCGCACCGCGCTTATGATAGAAGCCGAGGAAAGAGGAATTGCTACAGTTGGCGGGCTTTCGATGCTTGTTGCTCAGGCAGCAAAGGCATTTGAATATTTCACGGGCGACGAATACGAGGACGGCATAATCGAAAGTGTGCTTTCGGATATTACGTCTGACACGACCAATCTGATTCTTGTCGGTATGCCCGGATGCGGCAAGAGCTCGGTGGGAGAACTGATAGCTTCTTCGCTTAAGCGCGAATTTTTCGACGCTGACGCTGAATTTGAAAAAATGCACTCAATAACTCCCGCAGAGACAATAAAGACCTTGGGCGAAGAAAAATTCAGGCTTATGGAAACCGAAACGCTTGATGCACTTGGAAAGCTCAGCGGTAAGGTTATAGCCACAGG
>CAZSSE010000010.1:0-16254 GCA_964609165.1 uncultured Lachnospiraceae bacterium | reverse complement strand
ACGTCAGCAACGAAGAAGGTCAGCCTACAGAAAAGCAGACCGAGGCGCAGACAGATCCATCGACGGCAGATGATGCCAACAAGTCAAATAACGGCGACGACAAGAGCAACGGTAATAATAACGAAAACAACAAAGATAACAAGGATAACAAAGATAACAAGGATAACAAAGATAACGAAAACGAGGAAGATAAAAAACCGTTGTGGACGATTGAAACTCTACCCGAAAGTTCAAATGGATTATGGTTTATGTTGAACGATGACGGAAAAGGTTATACCGTTACGGATATTGGCACTTGCACGGATACAGATATAGTTATAGGAAAATACAACAACTTACCTGTAACGAGTATTGGAGCTTGGGCGTTCAGCGGTTGTTCGGGACTTACGAGCATTACGATTCCCGATAGCGTGACGAGCATCGGAGATGGTGCGTTCTACGGTTGCAGCGGACTTACGAGCATAACGATTCCCGACAGTGTGCCGAGCATCGGATATAGTGCGTTTGAAGGATGCACAGGGCTTACGAGCATTACTATTCCCGACAGCGTAACGAGCATTGGGGATCTGGCGTTTTGGCAATGCACAAATCTAAGGAGCATTACGATCCCGAACAGCGTAAAGAGCATCGGATATAGTGCGTTTGAGGATTGTACAGGACTTACGAGCATTACGATTCCCGACAGTGTGACGAGCATCGGTAATGAGGCGTTCGCGAGTTGCGTTGGACTTACGAGCATCAAATATCGCGGTACCGAGGCGCAATGGAATAGCATATCAAAAGTTGACGGTTGGGATAATGCCACCGGAAACTATACTGTAACCTACAATTACACCGGCGAATAAAGATCTTATAATAAACGTTGGGTGAGACCAACATATGTAACAAACAAAAAGAGCATATCCGAAATATCCGATAGATGTTATGTGATTATGCAATGCGTTCGGATATGCTCAATTTATTAGCTACAGATCATACGGAAAATTACTCGCGTGTGCTTGAAAATCAGACCTATTTGTGCTATAATAGACTGACATCATTTTGAATGGGAGGACAATATGGCAAGGACAGAAGAGGTCGAGCTTACAAATATGTGTATGATCTGCGACGGCAGGGGAAACGTGCTTGTGCAAAATAAGATAAATCATCCGACGTGGCATGGGTGGAATTTCCCCGGAGGTCACGTTGAGGCGGGTGAGTACGTTACTCCATCGGTTATTCGTGAAATGAAGGAGGAGACCGGGCTGACAGTTGAAGCTCCGAGGCTTTGCGGCATTAAGGAATTTCATAAATCAAATGACGGAAAGCGGTATATTGTTTTTCTTTATATCGCAGATAAATTTTCCGGCGAGCTGAAGGCATCGCGCGAGGGTGAGATCTTTTGGTATCCTCTCTCCGAGCTTGCAAAGTCGGACAGGCTTATCGACGGCTTCAGAGCAATGCTTGATGTGTTTACAAGCGACAGCATCAGCGAGGTATATTACGAGCGTGATGCCGACGATTTTAAGACGGTTTTTTGCTGAATTGAATACAAAGGCTGCCCACGATCAAAATCTGATCGTGGGCAGCCTTTTCTGTTATGTGAGATCACGTGAGCCTCCGATATATTTCATCGGCTCGTGAGCATATTATCGCTATTTCGTCTGCATCGCAGGAGCTGAGCGTTGAACGATGCGGCAGCCCCCATATGTCAAAAATACGCGGTCCGATCCATTCGTTTTCCGCGCAGGGCGCAAAAAGTCCGCAAAGGATCGGCAGACATGCCTTTCTCGGACGCATAAAGATCATCCGCATGGGATATTTTATAATTGCATAGATAAGCTTCGGATAGTGCGCGGTTATGTTGGTCTGGGTTATTCCGGGATGCGTTACAGCGACCGCATCGCCGTCAAGCGCATAAAAAGAAAACATCAGGTGCCGCTTTGCATTGCCGTATACAAGGCTTGCCCTTTTGCGGGTTGAAAAATCTATGTCATTCGTGTCTACGTGGGAATAGCGGTGCGCAATGCTTCCTACCGCTACTATTCGTCCGCCATTTGCCTTTATTGTTGGCAAAAGTCGGCGAGCGAGATAATACGGCGCGATAAAATTTATCTGAAACACGTTGTCGTATCCCGTCGTGCAGATGTGGCGAGGAATACTGTAGGCGCCTGCGTTGAGTATAAGGTAGTTTATCCCCGTCAGCTCAAGCTCATCGGCAACCCTTGCTACGTTTTCTATGTCCTCAAGATCAAGCGTGATGTGTCTTGCGTTGAGCCTTGAAAAACGCGCAAGCAGCTCATCTTTGAGCGCGTTGGAGCGTTGAGGGCTTCTGTCAAGCATAAGAAGCGAGGCTCCCATCCCCGCAAGATAAAAGCAGAGCTCACGACCGATCCCGCCGGTACATCCACTGATCGCAACGGTTTTTCCGTCAAGGCGTATTTGATTTTTCTTGATAAGCCTAATAATATCTTCCATATCTCAATTATATCATTCTTGCCGCGTCTTGTCAAGTCAGAGCGTCGGAGCAGGTCTGAAACAAAGAATTTTAAAGCGAAACCGATATTAGGCTATATGAAATATGTAAAGTATAAAGAGGTAAGTTTTTTTGATGTTGACTTTTTTGTTGCAAAGTGGTATAATTACTATGCGATATTGTGTAACAGGCTTTTTTTGTCGTTTTATGGATATTTTTATTGAAATATTTTGCCTTTTTTACATATTTTGCTATAAAAATCAAAATTTTTGACCGATATACCGACCTTTAATGCTACCGCAAATGCTATGCGCGGCGTAAATGCTTTCCCCTCGTCATAATGGCGAAAGTATAGGGTACCGTCAGAATGGTGCCCGGTGACTAAAATAAAAGCGCGCTGCGCTTTGCAGACTGTCAAGGAGAATGTATGAAAAAAATTAAAAGGTTGCTTGAATATCTTATCAAGCACAACGTAATAGTTCAGACGTTATACCGTATAGTTATGGGTACGGCGTTCAATATATTAGGTCTTTTCATTCGCACGGACGACAAGCTCGTGCTTATGAACGGACAGGGCTTCGGATATACCGACAGTCCCAGAGCAATATACGAAAAAATGAAAGAGCTTGGAATGCTTGACGAGTACCATGTCGTGTGGGCACTTCGCGAACCCGAAAAGTGCAGCGTTGAGGGCATTGAAAAGATCAAGCTCGACACACCAAAGTATTTTATCACGGCACTGAGCGCAAAATATTGGATTTCGTGTATTAATATCGAACGCGGTCTGCACTTCAAAAAGAAAAAGACGATATATCTCAATACATGGCACGGTGCAAGCATTAATCTGGTTGGAAACGCGGTCAACAAGCGCAAGGATTTCCACTATGAGCACGTAAATTATTTCTGCATAAACGGCGAGTATGAGCGCGGCTTCGTTATCCGTGACTTTAATCTTCGCCCCGAGTCCCTGCTTGCAACGGGGTATCCCCGCAACGATGAGCTCTATGCGGCAAATGAGGAAACAAAAAAAGAGAAGAGAAGGCTTCTCGGTATACCCGAGGGTAAAAAGGTTTTGCTTTACGCTCCCACGTGGCGTGACAGCACCGATGGCGGCGCAAGCAATCAACTCGCTCCGCCTATAGATTGGAAAAAGTGGAAGGAAAGGCTCTCGAATGATTGGGTCATTCTTTTGCGTACACACCCCAACACAACAGACCTGATGAACGTTGAGTTTGACGATTTCGTAGTCGATTGTACGGAGTATCCGTCGATCAACGACCTGCTTATAGCGGCGGACATGCTTGTTTCGGACTATTCCTCAACACTGCTTGATTATGCTATACTCGAAAAGCCGCTTGCATGCTTCGGATATGACTACGACGAATATAAGGCTGCGCGCGGATTCTATTTTGATCTTGACGAAGTCGTTCCGAACGGCATTATTCGCACCGAGGACAAGCTGCTTGAACACATTCTGACGTTTGATTGGGCAGAGGAGTGCGCAAAAACCAAGAAGTTCAAGGACGATCATATGGAATACGGCGGAAATGCAACTATTGAATGTATAAACGCGGTATTCGGAATGAATATAAACGGGAGCACGAAATGAAGATACTTTTGGTCTCCAATAAGGTAAAGACATATACTCTTGGATTTCAAAATGAGATAGAGCCATTGATCGAAGCCGGACACGAGGTCGTGTGGGCGGCGGATTTTTCGTCGTTTGTCGGAGACCGCACAGCGGCGATCCCATTTGAAACCAGACATATAGATATTAAGAGCAGTCCTCTTAACAAGAGCAACAGGCGTGCGTATAAGCAACTTCTTGCTATTTTGAAGGAGGAAAAATACGACGTCGTGCAGTCGAGTACGCCTATCGGCGGCATGCTTGCGCGTATGGCGGCTAAAAAAATGAAGACTCCGATAGTTATTTACGAGGCTCACGGTTTTCTGTTTTTCAAGGGAGCGCCGCTTATCAACCGAACCGTTTACAAGCTTCAGGAGCATCTGATGTCGCGCTGGACCGACGTTCTGGTTACTATCACAGACGAGGACTATCGCGCCGCTCAAAATATGAAGCTGCGTCGCGGCGGCAAGCTTTATATGATACATGGTGCGGGCGTTGAGGTCGGTCAGTCGCGCGATTGCGACAGAGCGGCGGTGCGCGAGAGCATCGGTCTTCCCGAGGATGCTACCGCTATCGTATCAGCAGGTATTTTGAACAAAAATAAGAATAACAGGGTCGTTATCGAGGCGTTACCCTTGTTTGAAAATAAAAGCCTTTATTACGTAATTTGCGGTGAGGGTGATGAGGATGCGGAGCTCAAGGCTCTTGCAGAGAGGCTTGGAGTTTCTGATCGGGTGCTTTTCCTCGGTTTCCGCACGGATATAAAGCAGATAATGCTGGCATGCGACATCTTCGCTATTCCGTCCTTCAGAGAGGGCGTGCCGCGTTCACTGCTTGAGGCTATGGATCTCGGACTCGTTTGTATAGGAACGAGAACGAGAGGTATACGCGAGCTGATCGGAAACGACGATCTGCTTTGCTCACCTACCTCGCCCGAGGAATACGCAAGGGCGTTGGAATTTGTAATCAACAGCCCTGACGGCTGCAAGGCGATAATCGAGCGCAATGTCGAGGAGGCTAAGCTCTATTCCAAGGAAAGAGTGCGCGCTGAGTATGCAGCTATATATGAGGAGGTGCTCAAATGAGAGTTTTGCACGTTCTGTATTCAAGCAGATTTTCCGGAGCGGAGAACGTAGTTTGCCAGATAATAGGTATGTTCCGCGAAAATCCCGATGTTGAAATGATATATTGCAGTCCGGATGGACAGATTCGCGAGGCACTTGCCGAAAGAGAAGTAAAATTTGCTCCGATGTCCGAGCTTAGCCGTGCCGAGCTTCGCAGAGTTATAGCAGAGGTGAAGCCCGACGTTATCCACGCGCACGATATGAGAGCAAGCTTCGTTGCGGCAAGAGCCTGCAAAAAAATACCGCTGATATCGCATGTACATGTTAACGCTGTCGATTCTAGAGGTATATCTGTTAAATCTATCGCGTATATGCTTGCTGCGTTTAAAGCAAAGCATATCTTTTGGGTTTCTGAAAGCTCCTATAGTGGTTATGCTTTCCATGCTTTGTTTAAAAATAAGAGCGAGGTTCTTCAGAATATCATAGATATCGATGCGCTGTATAAAAAAATGGCACTCGATAAAAATGAGTATTCTTACGATGTTGCGTACGTGGGACGGCTGACCTGCCAGAAAAATCCGCAGAGGCTTATGACGGTTATTGCTAAAATGAAGAAAATAAAGCCCGACGTTAAGGTCGCGGTCGTCGGAAACGGAGATCTCGAGGAGGAAACGCATGCGCTTTGTCATGAGTATGGGCTTGAAAATAACGTTGATTTCCTCGGATTTCAGTCTAATCCCTTAAAAATATTGCACGATTCGAGCTCTATGGTGATGGTATCGCGCTGGGAGGGGACGCCTATGTGTGCGCTTGAGGCTATGGCGCTTGGCGTGCCGATAGTCAGTACACCCGTAGACGGTCTCAAGACACTTGTCGAGAACTGTAAAAACGGTTATCTTTCAGATAACGACGACGAGCTTGCTGCCCGACTTGTTGAGATTTCCGAAAACGCCGAGCTTCGCAGAAGCCTTTCGGAGTATACCTTGGAGAAGGCGAGAAGCATAAATGATGTTAGCTTTTATCGCGGACGATTATTATCGGTATACAGGTAAGAGAATTTAAAAAATAAGGTCGTGAGAAATGGTAATATATTTATTGAATTTTATTTCTATCCCGATATACGATCTACTTTTCAAAAAAGCAAAGAGTAAAAAACGTATCATTATCTTTCTTGCATCTTTGCAGTTATTTTTAATTCTTTCTCTTCGTTGGGAATTGCTTGGAGTAGATCTTGAAACCTACAAGATACACTTTGATTATTATAAAACTATGCCTTTTAGCGAAGTAATTCTTGGCTTTCGCCCGATAGGTGGCTCTGCTCATGCTTACGGAATGGAGTCCGGATACGTTCTTTTTAATTGGATAATAGGAAAGCTTGGCTTTAGCTTCCATTCTTTTCTTGTGATTTACGCTGCGGTTATCGTTATAAGTTTAGCCGTTTTTATGGATCGTTACTGTGAGGACGTTGCTTTGGGATATGCGGCGTTTATGTCGATCGGCGGCTTTTTGACGCTGTTTGGCATACTGCGTCAATCTCTTGCGGTGGCAGTTTTCCTTTTTGCTATGCCGGCACTTGTAAAACGCAATTTCAAAAAATATCTGTTGATAGTGTTTTTAGCGGGACTGTTTCATCAATCGATCCTTATTGCGATCTTTCTTTACCCGCTTGCCGCCTTCAAGGCAGACAGATTTTTTTATACGTTTGTTATATCGGCAAGCCTATTGCTCGTCGTTTTTACCCCGACTGTGTATACCCATTTGATTTTTCCCATACTTGCGAAGCTTGAAAAATATTACTATATGAGTGATTTTACCTGGAACAATATGTTTGCGGTAATGCTGCTCTTTGCAATACTGATAATGGCATTTTTCAAAAAGCAAAAAAAATCCGATAATGCCATGCTGTGCGGATACGCAATGGCTATTCCAATACAGGCTCTCGCCTTTTATCTGCCTGTTTTTTCGAGGCTTTCGGGATCGGTATTTATGAATTTTTTATGTATTCTTATCCCCGGAACGGTATATTCTTTTGAAACGAGATCCCAGAGGCTTCAGGCAAAAACGGTTGTTTATGCAGGACTCTCTGC
Source organism: uncultured Lachnospiraceae bacterium (assembly GCA_964609165.1). Classification (GTDB taxonomy): domain Bacteria; phylum Bacillota; class Clostridia; order Oscillospirales; family CAG-272; genus HGM12713. The sequence goes on along the minus strand of CAZSSE010000010.1, from coordinate 9,021 downwards.
CTTCTACGTATATATCTTGTTAGTGGATGAGGTGTTAGTGCCATATATTCCGTTTTGGGCGGTTGGGTAATTTGAGCAGGTACACTTACTATTGGAAAAACGATGCAACAAATAAAAAGGAGGCATAATAAAAATGCAGGCGATGATTTTGGCAGCGGGCATGGGAAGAAGGCTGAAGGAGCTGACCCATGACAACACGAAATGTATGGTAAAGGTAAATGGAGTTACGCTTATAGAGAGATTACTCGGACAGCTTGAAAAGCACGAGTTTTCAAGGATAGTTATTGTTGTTGGATACGAGGGACAGAAGCTTATCGACTATATAGGCACGCTTGGCGTCAAGACGCCTATCGAATACGTAAACAACCCTATTTACAACAAGACGAATAACATATATTCGCTTTCCCTTGCGAAGGACTATCTTTGCGAGGAGGACACGCTTTTATTTGAGTCGGATCTTATTTTCGAGGACGCTGTTATAGACGCTATTTTAGAGGATCCGCGTCCGTCGCTCGCTCTTGTTGACAAGTATGAGAGCTGGATGGACGGAACCTGCGTAACTCTCAGCGAGCACGATGAGATCAAACTCTTCGTTCCCGGAAAGCATTTTAACTTCAAACGCATAGATGAATATTACAAGACTGTCAATATTTACAAGTTTGACAAGGAATTTTCACGCACGCACTATGTGCCTTTCCTTGACGCATACTGTGCGGCACTCGGCAATAACGAATATTACGAGCAGGTGCTTCGTATAGTTGCAATGCTCGACGATCCCGGTATTCAGGCAAAGCGTCTGAACGGCGAGAAGTGGTACGAGATCGATGATATTCAGGATCTCGACATCGCAACCTCTATGTTTTCTCCCGACGGTGATGAAAAGGTCAAGCTTTTGCAGCGTCGCTACGGAGGATATTGGAGGTATCCGCAGCTTATCGACTTCTGCTATCTTGTAAATCCCTATTTCCCGCCCAAGAGAATGATGGACGAGATCAAGGCGAGCTTTGATGTTCTGCTCACACAGTATCCCTCGGGAATGAGAGTTGACTCGTTGCTTGCGGGAAGGAACTTTGACGTACATGCCGAGAACATAATTCTCGGAAACGGAGCCGCGGAGCTTATCAAGGCATTGATGGAGCGTCTTGACGGAAAGACGGGATTTATCAGACCTACCTTTGAGGAGTATCCCAACAGATACGACAAGAGCAATTCCGTATGCTACTATCCGGGAGGCGACAACTTCTCGTATACCGCCGACGATCTGATGGAGTTTTTCGGCGATAAGGATATAAAAAATCTTGTTGTTATCAACCCCGATAATCCCACGGGCAACTACATTCCGAAGAAGGATCTTGAAAGACTTATCGAATGGAGCGAGCAGAAGGGTATCGTTCTTGTCATCGACGAATCCTTTGTTGACTTTGCGGATGAGCTTGATGCAACGCTCATATCACAGGATATACTTGACGCACATAAGCAGCTTTACGTAATGAAGAGCATCTCCAAGTCCTACGGCGTTCCCGGACTTCGCCTCGGAGTTCTTGCGTCGGGAAACGTGGAGGTCGTAAAGGAGATGAAGGACGACGTTGCTATATGGAACATAAATTCCTTTGCGGAGTTTTATATGCAGATATACGAAAAGTACGTTAAGGACTACGCAAAGGCACTCAAGCTTTTCAGAGCCGAGAGAACGAGATTTTTACATGCGCTTGAAAAGATAGAGGGCATCAGGGTAATTCCGTCGCAGGCGAACTACGTTATGGTGGAGCTGACGAACGGAAAGACCGCCGCAGAGCTTACGAAAACGCTGTTGCTCAACGACGATCTTTTTGTCAAGGATCTGTCGACGAAGGTCGACGGCGAATATCTGCGTATAGCGATAAGAAATAAGATAGATAATAACAAGCTTGTGGCGGCTCTTAAGGCGGAGATGTAACGCGCGGAGGGTGAGGAGCACGGGCTTTTGGCAATTTTTCTAAAAACGGAAAGTGCAATTTGTCACAAATGTATAAAGTTTTTGCAAAGCGCAAAAAAAAAATAAAAAGAGATTGACATTCGCAAAGTTGTAGTGTATAATATCTCTATAAAGTATACGTATTGGCATAGCTGTATTTATTTATAAATACGTGCGTGCCGGTGCAGGTATCTTATGGCGGAGATCCGCTTAAAAATACAATCAATCATGAAAGGGTAAAAACATGAAAAGAAACATTTTATCTATTGTGCTTGCAGCATTGATGATCGTTTCTGCTTTTCTCCTTGTTGGCTGTAAGGTTGACGACGTAGAGGCAAAGATGAACGAGAATGATGCAAAGCTCGAAGGCTCGATAAGTGACGCCGTAAGTAATGCTGAAAGCGACATCAAGTCCGCTGCCGATACAGCTGCGGCAAATCTTGATGAAGCAACAAAGAAGCTGGAGGCTATCATTGTCAGCGGAAACGCTCTTAATGAAGCTACGCTTGACGCCGCTATTAAGGACTTCAACGACGCGCTTACGGCGGCAGAGCTTGCCCTTGAGGTAACAACGAATGCCGTTGCCGAGGACGCAAAGGCAGCCAACGCAGAGCTTGCAGCCGAGCTTGAGGACGACATCGACGACGCTATAAGAGTTCTTCAGGCTTGCCTTGAGCAGAAGATCAGACAGACGCAGGCCGCTCTTGAGACCGCGATGGTTGCCAAGGACACCGAGCTTGAGACTGCCATTGCAGCCACCGTTAAGGAGCTTAGCGGAGTAAGCAAGCTTGTTCTTGAGACCGCAGGCGCTCTTGACGACGACGTAAGAGCCGACTTGACAAAGGCGTATACCGAGCTTGTAAACGAGACCAAGGCATATCTTGAGGCTGAGATCGATGCAGCTGTAGAAAAACTTCAGGCGCAGATCAACCAAAACAAGTCTAATATAGCTCAGAATGCCGCAAAGATTGTAGAAAATTTCAATACGCTCTCGAGTATGATAACCGTTGCAGAGAATGCCGCAAAGCAATATGCAGATGGCTTGGATGCGCAGGTTAGAATTGATTATGAGGCTGCAGATGCTGCTTTGAGAGCGGCTCTTGAGACTGCTAAGACCGATCTTCAGAGTAAAATAAATAGCAATAAAGCCCTTATAGATGCTAATACAGCGCTTATAGGTAAGAATACGACTGATATTGCTACGAATAAGAACAATATTGCAAGCAATTTGACTAAGATCCAGGAAAATACTGCTGAAATTGAAGCTGCTAAGGAAGAGTATACAGGTTTCTATAATGAAGTAAAAGCTTTGGCAAACACTAACAAGGCCGGTCTTGCTGATTTGCAAACTGCCGTTGGCTCTCTCGAGGATACCCTCGAAGCTGCCGATGAGGCCCTTCAAAATCAGATCATTGCTATTAACCAACAGATCACTGCTATTAACCAACGGATCACTGATATTACCTATTGCGTTACTGATCTCACCAACAATAAGGCTGACCTTAGTGCGTTGGATAGTGCAGTGAATGACCTTGAGGACTTGATTGACGCCGCTAAGACTGTTGCCGATGCGGCGGTTACGTCTACCCAATTGGATGCGGCTGTAGCTGAGGCTGTAACTGCACTTCGAGCTGCCATTGGAGAGGCTGAAACAGCTGCAAAGGACGCTTCTATTCAGATCGACGCATGGAATACTGCGACCGACAAGGTAGTTGAGGCTATTGCGGCGCTCGATACAAAGATCGACGAGGCTAAGACTGCTAATCCTACATACGCGACAATGCTTGAGACCCTTCGTGAGGAGCTTAAGATCAGACTTCTTCGCGCTGTAAACACGGCGGCTGTTGAGGATATAACGGGCACAGACGGCGGCTTTGGTATCAGTGACACGATAGCCGTGTGGGAATCAAATGCTTCGTGATGCTAAATTGGCTGCTTTGGATACTCTTAATACAAAGATCGTCGCAGCGTGCGAGACTAATCCCACGAGTTATGAAGATTTACAAGTCGTTAAGGCTAATTTGGCGGCTGAAGTTGAGAATGCGACGACTGTAGAGAGCGTACATGCGATCGTGGATACTTTTGATAGCGAGATTATGAATGCGATATAATTGACCGAGCACACGTTTAATTAAAAAGTCTCTCCGAATTTCTCTGTTGCTTTTAACGGAGAAATCACAAAAATACAGAAACCGCAGATCATTTTCTGCGGTTTTTGTATTTTTGCAATCTCTCGGTCGGAGCATCACGCTTTTTCGGAAGAGATCCTTGTTGTGTTTCGCTGCTTGTGCTGTGGTAAGCTGTGGTAAAATATTAAAAATCGCTCCGCGCATTGACAGGGAGCGGAATTTGTGCTATACTTAATTTTGAAAACTATTTAAGGAGCCTGACAATTATGGCTTATATTATTACTATCGGCGTTGCCGCCCTGCTGATCGCGCTCGGCAACTTTTCGGCTGACGGATCTTATACGCTTCACTCGTTTGTATCTATTATGCTCACTACGGCTGCGGGAGTTGCGGCTGTTATTGCCGTCGACGGTATCCTTGCGTTTATTGCGCGCCGTATGCCCGAGCGTTTCTTCGCCCCCGAAGCAAGGGCGTTCGGCGTTGGAGAGCGCGAGAAGAAGCTCTACAAAAAAATGAAGATCGACGTGTGGAAAAAATACGTCCCCGAGCTCGGTTGCTTCACGGGATTTCACAAGGATCGGATACGCGAGCCGAGGACGAGCGCATATATCGGACGCTTTTTGCTTGAATCGAATTACGGCGTTCTCGGTCACGTGCTTGGCGCACTGCTCGGCTTTCTGATAATATTTCTGCCGTTTTTGCGCCCTCTGTCAATGGCTTTGCCGATAGCGGCGGTAAATTCTATCCTCAGTATGCTTCCCGCGATGATACTTCGCTACAATACCCCCGCGCTCCGCAAGCTGTATCGCAGAAATCTTGCACGCGAGGAGCGACAGGGACGAACGGAGCAGGGCAAAAAAGCTATTTAAGCGTTTTTATTCTCTCCGTGCGTTAAGAACGCTTGGGATCGCCTCTGTAATATCCGACGCCATAAGCGAGTATTCGCCGTATCTGATAGCCGCCGCATCGCCTGCAAGACCGTGAATATACACGCCGAGCGCGGCGGTATCAAGAAGCCCGGTATTTATTGCCGAGCGCGCCCTTTGCGCCAGAAGTCCGCCTATAATGCCCGCAAGCACGTCTCCCGAGCCTGCCGTTGCCATTCCCGCATTTCCGCTTTTGTTGATATAAATGCGGTCGGAGCCGTCGGAAACGGCGGTTTCGTGATCCTTCATAACACAGACCACGCCATATTGCACTGCTATCTCAAGGGATACCCGATCCGTGTTGTTCAGCAGCTCGTCTATCGGTCGGTCAAGCAGGCGCGACGCCTCCATAAAATGCGGAGTTATGACCGCTCCGCTTATATATTTAAGCAAGGATCTGTTTTTTGCAAGAAGATTGATAGCGTCCGCATCGATAACGAGCGGAGTTTTTTTAATATCTATTGCGTGCAGAAGCTCCGAAAGCAGCTTGCGCGACAGTGGCATTACGCCAAGACCGCAGCCGATCACAACGGCGTCCGCACGCTCCAGCGAGCGCAGCAACGGCTCGCAGCTATAGCTGTCGTTGTACAGCGTTACTATAGCCTCTGGCAGGGACGCTTGCAGGACGGTGCGGTTGCATTGGTGGGTAAGTATCTCGACAAGCCCCGCGCCCGAGCGGTATGCCGCCCTTGCGGAAAGATATGCCGCACCCGACATACCCTCCGAGCCGCAGATGCACAGCAGTCTGCCATAGTCGCCTTTGTTGGAGCGCGGCGCGCGTCTCGGAAGCATATTCAATGCGCTTTTGTCAAATGAAAACGGCAGAACTGCCGAGGATAGATCTTTCATGCTTATTCTCTCCAAAAAGTATTTGTATATATAATTTTATCATACAAAGCGGTCAAAGTAAAGAATTTTTTATAAATAAGCTCAAAAATACTCTATTTGTTAAAGAATATTTCAAAAAAGACTTGACAAGCGGACTAAAATGAATTATAATATGTATTGTCGCATTTTATGTCAAGAAAGGCTATGCGCAAAAAAGATCTTTACGGAGGATAATATGGTCGTTGACGTTGCTCCGCTTCTCCGCGGAGAGGTGAAAAAAATCGAGATCGACTATATGCTTTCTCCCGAACAGTTAGACGGCGTTGCTTTCGAGGATGCGCGCGTTAAGGGAACGCTTACGGACAATAGCGGATATATGCGCCTTACTCTTACGGCAGAGCTTGCTTATCACGGCGAGTGTGCAAGATGTCTTGCTCCGGTTGACGGAGTTTTCTCTCTTGATTTCGAGCGCACAGTTACCACAGAAGGTACGATCGACGAGGATAAGCTTGATGAGCTTGCCGACGAATACGTCGTGCTTGACGGCAACGAGCTTGACGTTGACGAGCCGCTTCGTGAGGAGCTTTTGCTCGGATTTCCGTTAAGGCTTCTTTGCTCGGAGGACTGTGAGGGACTCTGCCCCAAGTGCGGCAGACCGAAGCGCGAGGGCGATTGCGGCTGCGTGCTCAAGGAGATAGATCCGAGGCTTGCGGTTCTCAAGAATTTCTTTGACAAAGACAAAGACGAAAAATAAAAATTATAATATAAATTGAAAGTCGTGTTTTACACGCTTTTGGGAGGTGTAACTATGGCAGTACCGAAGAGAAAAGTATCGAAGGCTCGCAGAGACAAGAGACGTTCTAACAACTGGAAGCTCGTTCTTCCCGGCATGACAAAGTGTCCCAAGTGCGGTGAGTACGTAAGAAGCCACCGTGTTTGCAAGGCTTGCGGTTACTATGACGGTAAGGAAGTTCTCAATGTTGAGAGCAAGTAATAACTCAAAAGAGACAGTAGCTTGATATGGGGCTACTGTTTCTTTTTTTACGGGAGAGGCTATGAAAAAAACAGGATATATTGCTTTTTTGCTGCTTGTGTGTATTGTATTTTCTTCGCTCGCCGCTTGTAAGAGTGATCGTGAGGCTGATGAGGCGCAGAGAGCCGAAAAAATGAATATTGCGGCTCTTGGCGACGATGAGCTTGCCTCTTATGCCGCTTTGGGCGAATATAAGGGACTTTCCGTCGAGCTTGGCGGACGCGCGAGGGATACCGCCGTGTGGGAGGAGATCACCGCACGCGCGGAGTAGCTTGATATGGGGCTACTGTTTCTTTTTTTACGGGAGAGGCTATGAAAAAAACAGGATATATTGCTTTTTTGCTGCTTGTGTGTATTGTATTTTCTTCGCTCGCCGCTTGTAAGAGTGATCGTGAGGCTGATGAGGCGCAGAGAGCCGAAAAAATGAATATTGCGGCTCTTGGCGACGATGAGCTTGCCTCTTATGCCGCTTTGGGCGAATATAAGGGACTTTCCGTCGAGCTTGGCGGACGCGCGAGGGATACCGCCGTGTGGGAGGAGATCACCGCACGCGCGGAGGTAAAGGCAGTTCCCGAGCAGCAGGCGAGATACTATTTTGAACAGTCCAAGGCGCAGTATGAATACTATGCCGAGAGAGCGGATATGAGCTATGGCGAGATGCTTGCGGAGCTTGATACGACAGAAGAAAAAATGCTGTCGGAGGCTCGCGGGCTTGCGCTGGGAGATGTTATTTTCGAGCTTGTGCGCAGAGCCGAGGGCATCGAGCTAAGCGAGAGCGAGAAGCAGGAGCACTTTGACCGCTATGCGGAAAAGTACGTGGAGGATTACGGATATACTGCAGAATACGTAAAGGAAAATCTTGTGGGGCAGATATACAGCTCTATGCTTTATGACAAGGTGACGGAATTCCTTCTTTCAAATAACGAATTTAATTGAAAATTGAAAATTGAAAATGATGCAAAAGGAGATAATTCAATATGAAATATGAAATTTCCATAGACAAGGTCGGAGCTTACGACGTTATCGTCGTCGGCTCTGGTTCTGCGGGAATAGGAGCGGCTGTAACGGCAGGGCGCAACGGCGCAAAAACCCTTCTTATTGAGAGCTGCGGACGTGTAGGCGGTATATCCACAGCGGGTATGATGAGCCACTTTGTCGGACATTGCGGAAGCAAAATATACTCGGAGGTGCTTGCGCGCGCCGCACAGAAAAATTTTTTTGAATGCCCCGAGGAAAGGGAGATGAAATATATAGATCCCGAGCTTCTGACGCTTACCTACATCGAGATGCTGGAGGAGGCGGGTGTGCAGATCCTTCTCTATACCACGTTTTGCGACGTTGTTATGGAGGGCAACGCGGTTCGCGGCATTATTTGTCATAATAAGGACGGATTTTCTCGCTTTGATGCCTCGGTCGTGGTCGATGCAAGCGGTGATGGCGACGTTGCGTACAAGAGCGGCGCAGAATATTTCAAGGGACGCGAGAGCGACGGCAGGATGCAGCCCGCAACGCTTATGTTCAAAATAGCGGGGGTCGATATGGAGCGCGCGGTATTCCCCGCTCGTTTGAAACTCTTGTTCAGACCGAGAGGGGAGAGCTTCAGGCACTTGCAAGAGAAATACTTCCGCACCCTGCGGGACACGTTTTGCTTTATCGCTCGACTATCCCCGGCATCGTTACCTGCAATATGACGAACGCTATCGACGTCGACGGAACCTCTGCAAGCGATCTGACGCGCGCGGAGATCATCTGCCGCAAGCAGATGCCCGAAATAGTTGATTTTCTGCGAGAATACGTACCGGGCTATGAGAGCTGCTATATTATCGGCTCGGCATCGCTTATCGGCGTGCGTGAAACACGCCACTTCAAGGGTGTAAGGACGCTTACGGAGCAGGAGATCGCCGATGCGGTTCAGCACGACGACTACGTTGTTTGCGATGCGCACTTTAATTTTGACGTTCATAACGTCACCGGCGCGGGGCTTGACAAAACAGGCTGTCAGCATAAATTCACACAGCAAAACGGATATACCATTCCTTACGGTTGTCTTGTGCCCGAGAAGATCGACGGACTTCTGCTCTCGGGAAGAAATATATCTGGAACGCATATGGCGCATTCAAATTTCCGCGCGATGCCGATATGTATGGGAAT
>CAZSSE010000009.1:0-16471 GCA_964609165.1 uncultured Lachnospiraceae bacterium | reverse complement strand
GCCTATGCCCGTCAGAAGCACTGCAATAAATATAAGAGTTACAGAAACAAGCAGGCACGCTTGTTTCTGTAACTCTTATATTTATTGCAGTGCTTCTGACGGGCATAGGCATCTTTGACAATATAGCAAAATTCGCGGGTGCGGGAACTCTCGTTCCCATAACGGGCTTTGCAAATTCAGTAGCCTCCCCTGCAATCGACAGTCGCTCTGAAGGATACGTTCTCGGCGTTGGAGCGAAAATATTTACCGTATGCGGCCCCGTATTGCTCTACGGAACGCTTGCAGGTGCTATATATGGTGTTATCTATTGGATATGCGGTATGCTTTAGGTCAAATCAATCCTATAAAATATTCGGATATTGCTTCTGATCGGTCCATGAATGAGTACAGCACGTATTTTCCGTGTATCTCAACATGGGCCTTTTGGCTTGTATCCTTTATTCCCACAGAGTTGAGCGCGACCTTAAGCATATCGGCGCGTTCAAGGCACATCGCCGCCACGCTGTCGGTATCCGAGCGTGAATAGCACCTGAAAACTGCCAGCTCCTCTATCTCTCTTGCAGACACGAACATGGCGCATTCCTCTATGAGCGAAAAACACTCCTCTGCTCTTTTTTCACCGAAAAATGTATTTTTCAGATCCTCAGGAAAATATCCTACCTCTCCCTCCTCGGCTGTGCTTGAATAAAGGCATTCGTCACTCCCCACCCCAGCCTTGGAAAATACGAGGAGCTCGCACAAAACGTCAAAGCACCCTACATCGCTCTTACCCGAGCAGGAGCAGGACGTAAGAGCACTGATAACACAAATTATCAAGGCAATGTATCTTTTCATAAAACCACCATTCCTTTCTTAAAAGTATATGGCACTCACAAAAAAATATTACTCCCACTCAAGTCCTTCGCTTTGAAAAACCTTGCCTACAGTTCTGAAAAGTATTTTAAAATCGAGCCTGAATCTTAAATTATCAAGATAGTAGCAATCGTTTTTCAGCTTTTCATCATCATTAAGAAGATTTCTTCCGCTCACCTGAGCCATACCCGTAATTCCGGGTCTTAACTCATAAACACCGCTTTCTGTTCTTCTTGCGTGTATATTTTCCTCTTCAAAAATAAGAGGACGAGGCCCTACAAGGCTCATATCTCCCTTGAGAACGTTAAAAAGCTGCGGCAGCTCATCAAGGCTCGTTCGCCTCAAAAATTTCCCTACACGTGTAATATACTTTTTACGGTCGTGAAAATCAGATGCCGGCATATTGTCAGGGGCATCTACCGACATTGTTCTGAATTTATAGCAAATAAATATCCTGCCTCGCCTGCCGCACCTTTTTTGCTTAAATATAGCCTTACCCGCGGACTCGGCGCGTATCGCTACCGATATAATAAGCATTGGCAGCAAAAGAAAAAAGATCAGTACAAGTGAAAATACAACATCCAACATTCGCTTAACATATTTACAATATATCCCCTCGCTTTTTGCTCTCACGTCTGCCTCTCCTTGCTTTATTTAGATTAGCATTCGCAAAAAGCGTCAGTTTATGCGTAAAGGGGATGCGCCGTCGCGTATCCCCTTTATTTTTATATTTATTTATTCTACCGTAACAAATTTTATTGAGGTTATAACCACGTCGGTAAGCGGTTTATCGTTAGATGCATCGGTTTCGACCTTTGCAATGTCATCCACAACGTCCATACCGTAAATTACATACCCGAACGAGGCATAATTATCGTTCAGGTTGGTAGCTTCGGCGTGCATTATAAAGAACTGCGATGATGCTGAATCGGGATCATTGGAGCGCGCCATAGAAACGACGCCTCTCTTATGAAGAAGATTATTCATAAATCCATTAGAGCCAAATTCACCTACTATGGTCTCATCGGCACCGCCCGTTCCGTCGCCGTTCGGACAACCGCCCTGTATCATAAAGTTCTCTATAACGCGGTGGAAGGTAAGTCCGTCATAAAATCCTTTGGATACAAGAGACTTAAAATTTGCGACTGTTTTAGGCGCAACGTCGGGATACAGTCTGATAACTATGCTTCCCATATCCTTAACGTCAATCCTTACGTAATCGGTTGCGTTATCAGATTCTACAACACCCGAGGTATCATCAAGCGTTGAAAAATCAATATTCTCGTATAAAGGAACGTCTCGGTATTCAGCCGCGTCGCTCGGCGCATCTATATCGGCAGTTGTTCCGACATTTTTGATGTATACGTTCATATCTCCGTTCACTAAGAACGCTCCGTATACAAGCTGAGTAGTGTTCATATACATACCGGTCGGATTTGCATTTTCATCAAAGTAGACAACGTATGGCGTGGGCTGTGTAAGAGTTACACCGCTGTATTCCTCGTAATCCTCGACAGAGATCTCAAAGCTGAGCGTGTATCCTCCGTCATTCTTTTCAAAGGTAATACCGTCAAAATAAGAATCCTTAAGCTCCACGAGAAGACCGCCATCTGTGGGAACACCTCTGTTTTTCTTATATTCCTCGAATGTCATACCGAGCCTTTGCTTTGCTAATGCGGAATTTTGGTAGAAGAAGTTACCCGTACACCAATGCTCGCTGACAGTCTTGCCGTCTTCTGCATAGCAGTAATACAGTTGATCGTGATTTACTCTGTAGATCGATTCGGTACTGCTGTTCATCGTCGTTCCGTTATATTTAACGTTGCTTTCATATGTCATATCGAGCTCATAATTGTCCATTGCCGTTACGTATTCCTCTGCGGCTCTGTATACCTCAAGCGGAGTTTTGCCCGCAAGTGTAGTCAGCTTTCCATCCTCGGCTACAGCATCGGTGTCACTATCAGATGTCAAGGTCTCGTCTGAAGCGTCCTCAATATCGCAGGCCGAAAACGAGAATACCGTAATTACTGCCAAAATAAGCGCTAAAAATCTTTTTATCATTTTATTACCTCTTATTACCTCAAGTATCAATTACTACGATCTCGGGAGAATTGAATATTCTCGGCGGAAAGACCGTCCTTTTCAGCCCTCTGCTGATTATGAAGCGTCCGTCGTGTATTCCCGAGGTATATTTTGGAAACAATCCCTGTCCTGGTGCATAAACTCCCCTGCCGAAAAATCTCCACTGTCCGCCATGCGCGTGTCCGCTTACCATAAGATCTATGGGATGCTTTTTCACGTATGGCTCGTAGTATTCGGGATGATGACATAGAAGGACCTTTGGCTCATTTAAGCCTGCAAGCTCACTAAGAAAATCTACATTAGGCACCGAGCCCTCAAGTATAAGCCCCGACGCAAGACCGCCAAAAGCGATCCCGTCCTTTATTACGTATGAATCAAGCAAAAAGCTCACTCCCGATTCACGTATGCGGCGCAGATTGCTCTCTGTATATACACGCTCAAAGCAATGCGCCTCTCGCCATTTTTTGCTCTCTGAATGAACTCCGCCATCCTCGTGATTTCCCGTGCTGTAAAATGTCGTTGCGATCCTTGCGGCACCCTCAAGTACCGAAAACGTCCCATCGTTTATTTCGTCGCAGCTTCCGTCAAGTGCTTCAAGAATATCTCCCGCCATAAGTATGTAATCGGGCGATATTTCGCTTAACTCCGCAAGCAAACGGTCATGTCTCTGCGCATGAAGATCGGTAACGAGTGCCATTCTTATATTTCGCGGCAGCTCTGTAGCATCAAGCCTGTAAAAGCTTTTTTTCATTTTGCATCAGGAGATCAACGAATCAACGTATGCAGTCATTTCGTCATATTTCTTTTCAAACTCCGTAAGCAGCTTCATCTGTGCTCTTGCGCGGATCAGGTTATGGTCGGGAGAATTGATTTTGAAATACTCGTCACCGTTGATATAGTCGGTAAGAAAGCGCAAAGCAAGCTCGCAGGTCATTACCTTTGCTCCAAGCGGCAAATAATGTATTTCTTCTCTTGTAAGCGATTGAGCTATCTCCTCGACAAATCCCTTGGTAAAGAGCTGAAAAAGCTCCATATTTACGGTGATCTTATCAAGATCCGGCTCGTCCTCGGCGGCGGTCGACGCGCCGAATCTTATGGCATCGCCGTAATCGTAAAGCGATGAGCCCGGCATTACCGTATCAAGGTCTATAACGCACGCTGCCTTACCCGTGGCATTGTCGATCAGCACGTTGTTAAGCTTTGTATCGTTATGTGTAACGCGCATCGGCAAAATACCCGCATCGATCTTATCGACTATTTCGCTCATCATCTTGCGCCTGTCAAACAGAAAATCTATCTCCTTCTCTATTTCGCGGACTCTGCCTGCCTTGTCATCTGCAATCGCCGCAACAAACGCATAAAATCGACGCTTGGTGTTGTGAAAATCCGGAATAGTTTCGTGAAGCACCTCCGCGGGAAAATCAAACAAATTCTTCTGGAAAGCTCCAAAGCCTCTGCCTGCCTCGTAGAAAAGCATAGGATCGTCGATCGAGTTATAGGCGGTAACTCCGTCTACAAAAACGTATGCTCTCCAAAAATAATTGCTTGCATCCTTATAAAGATATGTTCCGTCCTTTGCGGAGACAAAATGCAAAAGCTTTCGCTCTGTGTTTTCTCCGTTCGCAATAAGCTTTTTGTCTATGTGATCGAGGACGTTGGTTATATTCTCCATAACGCCATACGGATCCTTGAAAACCACCGTGTTTATTTTCTGTAGGATATAGCTCTTTGTCGTATCGTCATTTTTTGCAAAAACCAATCTGTAGGTAGAGTTGATATTACCCGATCTGAGCTCCTCAGCCGAAGAATATTTACCCTCAAAATTAAACTGTCTGATAGCTTGCTTAATGTCGTTGTAAAGCATTACAGTCTCCTTAAAAATTATTACGTGCTTCATATGCACAGCGTTATTATACCACAATCTTTTATAACTGTCAAGTAAGACCTCGCCGCCGTCTCTATTTCTTAACAAAGCATACCGCTCACGCATTTAATGTAATAGGGCGAGAGTGTCGCACTCTGTCGCTTCTACAAAATGTTTAAAACTTCCGTCAACAAAATTGCCGTGCCGTGTTTAAAACGGGGACAGGCGCGGCAAAAATATACTCGAACGGAAGTTGTTTTAATATTTACAGTTATTATCTGGAGAGTGAAATTAGATGAACGTCAAACGAGGAGATATTTTTTACGCCGACCTTAGCCCCGTGGTCGGATCCGAGCAGGGCGGTCTGCGTCCTGTGCTTATTATTCAAAACGACGTTGGAAACCGCTACAGTCCCACGGTAATAGCCGCGGCTATTACCTCGCGTATGGGCAAAAACCGACTGCCTACACATATAGATATACACGCCGACAAGGTGGGACTTGCAAAGGATTCGGTCGTGCTGCTTGAGCAGATACGCACGCTTGATAAGCGTCGCTTAAAGGAAAAGATGGGACATCTTGACGAACGCATGATGGGCGCGGTAAACACGGCTATAGCAGTCAGCTTTGGACTCGGAAACGAGCCTGCGGGATACGGCGGTGCTATTGCCGCCGTAAACAAGGGAGCAGTCGCCTCAACTAACGATGACGGAGCGTTGATGTAGGGTCAAATATTCATAAAATCATATTGATTTCTTAATAAAATTGTGATAGAATTTTACTACTCACAGCTTTCAGAGGTCAAAAATGAAATTTATAAAAAATTACACAACGCGGTGGCACGACACCGATGCTAACAGAGTCGTGCGTCCGACGCAGCTTTTGGTATATATGCAGGAGACTTCAAATGCACATCTTGACAGCACGGGACATAATCTCGATAAATTGCGCGATGAACACTCGCTCGCATTTTTGCTCAGCAAAACAAGGATAGCTATATCCTCACCGCTTTATTTTCCCGACGATATAACCGTCGAAACCTTTACTGCCGAAAGTCGTGGCTTCGCCTTCAGCCGTTTCTACAGAATACTCCGCGGCAATAATGTCATTGCAGAGGCAGATACCACTTGGGCTTTAATCAATATCAAAACCGGTCAGCTCTGCCGTGTGGATTCATTTGATTTTGGATTTGAGCATGAGCCCGCCATTGACGTGGGGCTTTCCCCGCGCTTTCGCGTTCCACACACCGATTTACTCGAGCTTCTCGGCGAACGACCGATAGTATATTCCGATCTTGATTATAATATGCATATGAATAACACCCGCTACGCCGATATGCTCTGCGATTATATGCGTATAGATGACGTATCAAAAATAAAGGGTATATCCATATCCTATCTGCATGAGGCTGCATATAATGACAAAATAAAAATATACGGGCTCGCCTCTGACGGAAAATACAGCTTCCGTACAATAAACAAAAACGGAGACACAGGAATTGAGGCAGAGGTAATTCTAAAATAAAAGATTTTAGCATCGCAATTTTTTACAAAAATTGCGATGCTTCTTCTCTTTTTGCCCAAATATTGCTTTAAATATCATCGATTTTAAAAATGTTTACAAATATACTCTTGCAAATTCATAAAAAATGAGGTATCATATTAGAATGAATAGTTATTGTCGTATGATTCTCGCGGAGGTACTACGTGTTCGGTTACGTAAAGGTCAACAGCGCCGAATTGAGGGTAAAGGAATATGAATTTTATCGCGGTACCTATTGCGGACTTTGCTGCTCGATGGGCAAGTGCACGGGTCAGTGCTCGCGAATGACACTGAGCTACGACTTTGTGTTTCTGGCATTGGTTCGCATAGCGGTATCTTCAACGCATACGGAATTTGAGCAAAAGCGATGCTTGGCGCATCCGCTAAAAAAGCGTAATTCCATGGTGCGCAACGAGGTGCTTGACTACTGCTCGAAGGCGGCAGCGATCCTCAATTACCAAAAGGTAGCGGACGATCTTAAGGACGAAAAGGGCTTTAAGCGTCTGCGTGCGCAGTTAGCTTTTCCATTCGTTTCACATTCGAGGAAAAAAGCTATCAAAAACGATCCGTCGCTCGCGGAGTTGGACGTTGCGGTGGCTCGGGAGCTTGAGGTCTTAGCGTCAATTGAGTCCGACGCAGAATCCGGCGTTGATGCCCCTGCGGACAGCTTCGGACGCTTGCTTGGAGAGATAATGTCATTCGGGCTTGAAGGAAGCGCGAGGCGAATTACATACGAGATCGGCAAGGGCGTTGGCGGATGGATATATATTGCCGACGCTATAGACGATATAAGAGACGACAGTAAAAAAGGACGGTATAATCCCATATTAAAGCTTTATAACGCCAGAATACCCGATGAACGCGAGCTTGAGATGATCTCGGACGCAGTAAAAAACCGTCTTTTCGGTGCAGAGAGCGCATTTGATCTGCTGTCTGCCGAGAGTGAGACAGTCAATAATATTCTTGCTAACGTACTGTTTTGGGGCATCCCTGATACCACAGATAAAATAATAAAATCTCATAACGACAAAGAAGATAAAGGAAAGGAACCATCTCATGACTGATCCCTACAAGGTTTTAGGCGTCTCACCCGACGCCTCGGACGATGAAATAAAGAAGGCGTACAGAGCACTTGCACGCAAGTATCACCCCGATAAATACCGCGACAGCGATCTTGCCGATCTTGCAAGTGAGAAAATGAAAGAGGTAAATGCCGCATACGAGGAAATACAGAATATGCGTAAAAACGGCGGCAATCAGCAGAGCTCCTCCGGATATTCGGGCGGCTACAGCTACGCCGGCGGAAGCTCGTCGTCGGGAAACCCTGCCTACAACGAAATCAGACGCCTGATAAACTCCGGCAATATTCCCGCGGCAGAAAGCAAGCTCTTCTCTATCCACGAGGGCGACCGCAACGCCGAATGGAATTTCCTGTACGGATGCGTGCTTGTAAAGAAGGAACAGTATGTTGACGCACAGCGTTACTTTGATATTGCCTGCTCTATGGATCCCTACAATAACGAATACAAGGCTGCGCGCGAAAACCTTCGCAGACGCGCAAACGGCTACGGACGCGGATATAATACCTCCGGCGGTGGCGGATGCTCGGCTTGTGATGTATGCTCGGGTCTGCTTTGTGCAGACTGCTGCTGCGAATGCTGCGGCGGAGACCTCATCTCCTGCTGCTGATAGGAGATAGCCGTGAATAACAGAGGCAAAAGGAGCGACACAAAGCGACTTACCGTATGCGCTATGCTTTCCGCGCTCGGAGTGGTACTACTCTATTTAGGCTCGCTTATTGAGGTTCTTGATATATCAATGGCGGTTATCGCATCACTCACCTGCATTATAGCCGTTATCGAATACGGCAATGGTGCTCCGTGGTCAATATACGGTGTAACGTCGATACTCTCACTTATATTGCTTCCGAACAAGACACCGGCCGCGATGTATGCGATATTCTTTGGATTTTATCCTATACTCAAGGAGAAATTTGAGAAGCGCGGCAAGATCTCGTCGTGGATCCTCAAAGAGCTCGTATTCAATGTTTGCCTTGTAATTATGGGGATTGCAATGTATTTTCTCACTATGACGGGCGATAATACACTGTTTTCCTCGCCCATCCTTATCGCGTTTCTGATACTCGCCGCAGAGCTTATATTCGTGCTTTATGACATAGCGCTGACACGTCTGATCTCCTTTTACATCATATCCATAAGACATAGATTCAAATTCAAATAATAATACGGGCATCACTGGGTGATGCCCGTATTATTATTTATGATATTTTGTACCCTTTTGAATATTAAAGGCTCTGTAAACAGCCTCAAGCAGAAGAACACGCATCAGCTGGTGCGGAAATGTCAGCTTTGATACCGAAAGACAAAGATCTGCCCTATGCTTAACTGATTCAGACAGACCAAACGAGCTTCCGATGATAAAGCAAGTATCGCTCGATCTGCTCATTATATCTTCAAGCCTCTGCGCAAGCTCGGGAGATGCAAGCTGCTTCCCCTCCACACACATCGCCACAACGTAAGCGCGCGGCGGTATCTGCGCGAATATCCTTTCGCTCTCGCGTTCAAGCGCGTTTTTTATCTCATTTTCTGAAGGATCGTCTGAAAGCCGCTCTTCCTTAAGCTGTATCATCTCAAATCGGCAGAATGCTCCGAGGCGTTTTTCATATTCTGCCGCAGCTTCTCGAAGATAGCTTTCTTTAAGCGTTCCAAGGGTTATAAATCTCACGTTCAGCACAGAAGCCCTCCTCCTCACTCAAAAATTTCAGCTCTCTGGGCTCGTCGGGATGTGCCGCAATAACTGTCGCGCCAAATCCGCTTACCGCCCTTCCCGTTTCATCAAGAGCCAAATACGGCTCGTTGTTTTCCTTGCTCAAATGGGCAAGTAAAAACGCCCGCGTTCCGCTCTGAACGAGATCAAGCGCAAACTCGGCGCATTCGCGGTTAGACAAATGTCCGCGCCTTGATGCAACTCTCATTTTAAGCTCGCGCGGATACGGACCCGTCATAAGCATATCAATGTCGTGATTGGATTCGAGCACGACCGCATCGCATCCGAGCATATTTTTTCTTATATCGTCGGTGATATAACCGATGTCTGTAGCATATCCTATCGCTCGCTGACGCTCGCCGTCGAAAAACTCTATCCTGTACCCGACACTCATTCTGCTGTCATGCGGAGTTCTAAACGAGCTTATCCTCATATCTCCAACCTGCTCCGAAAATTCGACTTGATGTATAAAAAGTCTTGAAAAGCAATATGGCGTGCTTTTTTCGTCAAATCTTTCGGCAGACGATGCGGTTATATGTATGGGTATCGCGTGCTTTTTTGCAAGCACCTCAAGTGCCGAGACGTGATCGGTGTGCTCATGCGTTATAAATATTGCGCTTATATTCCCAATACTCTCGCCTATATCACAGAGTGCTCTGCAAAGAGCTCGGGCGCTCTTTCCCGCATCTATCAGTATGGCGTGTTCGCCGACCCTGATAAAAGTGGAATTGCCGCCCGAGCCTGAATATAAGCTTACTATTCTACAAGCCTTCTCCATCAGAACAATCCATCTATAAGCGGAACAAGAAACAACGTTATGGCTTCTACCGCAAACGTAACCATGAATGCTATGATAAACATTAGCATCCATCGCGATCGCTCCAATCTGTTGATACCGCTTTCAATAAACTCTCTTTTTTTGTCCGCATCCCACTCGTCGGGAAGCATATCCTCGGTAACGCCCTTGCGCGACATTCCCCTATTATATATAATATAATCCAAGGCAAGGCATGCAAGCGCGACCATAAATCCCCACATAACGAACGGGAAAAATCTGAAATTGAGCGAGATGTAGTAAAATGCAAGAAGCGCGAGCGATAGCACAAGCGTGATCACAAAGCGCCAAAGGAAATTTCTTTCCTTTTTTACCATATCTACCGTAACCTCCTTCGATCAGCTTACGCGATCTTCACCGCACCCTCGGGACGAATACGGAGAACGATGCACTTGCCCTCTCCGAATACAGAGTCCATAAGAGCCTTGAAGCCCTCAACCTCGTCCATCGGAACGTATGCCTGTATGGTACCTGCAAATCCGCCGCCATGAACACGCCAAGCTCCGCTCTTATCGCTAAGATATTGCTCTGCAAGGCAGAGCGCGAGAGAAAGTCCCTGCTCGGAGAGATTCTTCGAGGTATATACGTTCTGCAAATAGCAGAACGATGACTTGCCCGACGCAAGAACCTCTGCGAAGAAAGCATCAAGATCGCCGCCGAGAAGCGCCGCCTTCTGCTTTGCAACTCTCTTGTTCTCGGAGAAGAAATGAAGCGCGCGGAGAATGGCGCGATCGCCAACCTTTTCACGAAGCGCAGGTATCTCTGCAACAACTCCGTTCTCGTCAACATCACGAAGAACTGCCTTGCCAAAGTGCGCTGCAACCGCCTTCATCTCGGCGGGAACAGAAGCATAATCGTCGGTAAGATCTGCATGATTACCTCCGGTATTTACGATGCAAAGGTTATATCCCGCACCCGAAATATCGAATGATACCTTATCAATAACTGGAGCCTTGGGATCGTTAAAGTCAATAGCAACGATACCGCCGACAGCACAAGCCACCTGATCCATAAGTCCGCAGGGCTTGCCGAAGAATACGTTCTCGGAATACTGCGCGAGCTTAGCTATCTCAACGTTGTCAACCCTTCCGTCATTGTACATATGGTTAAGAATATTGCCTATCATATCCTCAAAAGCGGCGGACGAGGAAAGTCCAGATCCCTTGAGAACGTTTGATGTCGTGTATGCGTCAAATCCGCCGATCTTATATCCGTCCTTGAGGAAGCCTGCGCACATACCGGCGATGATAGAACCCGACGTGCCGAACTCAGCCTCAACGGGAGCGGTGTAGGTCGCAAAATCAACCACGTCCTCGGGGAAGCCCTCGCTCTTTACGCGGATAACGCTATCCTCTCTCGGCGAGGCAACGGCAATAATATCAAGGTCTATCGAAGCCGCTACTACACAACCGTGATTGTGGTCGGTATGATTGCCCGAAAGCTCGCTTCTTCCGGCTACCGAATAGAGCGTGATCTCGCGATCTGCGCCGTAAATAGCCGCAAACTCGTCAATAGCGGCAGAGTAACGCGCCTTCTGCGCTTCAAGTGCCGCATCACCGTAAACGTGTGTAAGTACAGCGTCGATACCGCCGCTTGCAATGTGAGACTTCATTTGATTGGTATTCATAAGATTATCTCCTTAAGATAAATAATTTTCAACGAGTATATTATATCATCTTAGCGTTGATTTTGCAATTACTTTTTAGTTTTATTTTCATTTTATTTATTTTTTTAATAATTTGTACTTAAATCTTTGATCGCCTATTGAAAAAAAGGCAAAAATAATGTATAATTGTTTTGTATATGATACATAAAATCCCTATCGGAGATTTATAATGAGTTATTTTAAAAGGTTTACAGATTTCTGCGCGGGTGTTGCGGCATTCGTCGCCGCACTGTTCTTTCTACGAAAATATATGGAATTCACCCCCATAGAGCCCTCAAATTCTGCCGCGTCACCGTTACCCGTGGGCAGCGGTGATGCGGGAGGACAGATAACCGAGGAGATACCGAGCAAGCTCAAGCAATTTTTAGAGCTGACCGATGCGGCAGACTACTCCCTGCTCATTCCGCTAATACTGCTGCTTCTGCTCTCGGCTATACTCGGCAGAGTATTTAAAAAGCTTCCTTACGTGTGCTTCGGTATTTCGATCCTGCCCGCGATGATGATAGCGTATATGTTTGAAACAAATACGCTTCACACTCAGGTTCCTCTGTTTTTGGCGGTAGCGCTTCTTCACGTTATCGGAAATATCTCAGAGTGCCTTATCCGAGACAGAGAGGACGGCCGTCACAGAGCGTGGATAGCCGCAAAGATTTCCTCGGCAATAGGAGCGGTCTCCTGCTTTTTCGTTATGTGGAAGGGTGCGCAGATCCCTCCCGAGAATGTCGGAAGGATCAACCATTTCGAGAAAAAAATCTTCTTTGAAATGACAGAAACCGACGCCGCGCTTCTGACAAGGCTCGGTTGGATGTTCGTCGTTCTGCTTGCGTTAAGCATCCTTCTCTACAACGTATATTTTATTGACGCTATTTTGTCGCTTATCCCTGCGATATTTGTTATTTATCAGACCGCCGGAGAATTTCTGACACTCGCACCTGCGCTATTCTGTACCGTTGCAATTATCTGCACTATCACTCACCTTGCGCTTATGGTATTTGAAAACAATCTGTCTTGCAAGAAGCAAGCGCTGTCGAACAAAAAGCATTCCGCTTAAAATATATTCAGCATTGAAAGGAGCATTATGAAACCTTTACGTATTACAAGCATCATAATATTACTACTGTCTGTATGTCTTATATCGGCTCTGCTCGTCTCATGCTCAGCAGACGTTGAGCAAGCTACCGATCCCGATACGTCGAAGACCGAGACGCCGACCGAGGCGGCAACATCCTCGAAAAAAAATACTGACTCAAAGGATAAAAAATATATGTCAAGCCTGTTAGATCCAAGCGTAAATAAATTGCCCGAATATACGGGAAAGCCCTTCGACCACATTGCTGTAGATCTTGGCGAGGGCTCGTACATGAACATAGCAAAAAAGACAAGCATTGATGAATACAATTCCTATAAGGAACTTCTTGAAAACTCGGGATACGTTTTCTACACCTCAAACACTATAGGAAATAACCAATATGCGACCTACTACAACGATACAGAGATCGTAAACGCCATGCTTTTCGCATACAATCATAACATCTACAACGACAACCAAACCGAATTTAAGGGTGTGTATGAGGTTCGTGTGACGGTTGACAGCCGAAAGAACTTCGATCTGCCGATCCTTGAGGAAGAAAATCTGTATACTTCAACGCAAGAGCCTATGCTTACGCTTGTATCCGACTCCGACATTATCTGGCCCGGACGTATGGGATATATCTATCAACTTTCGGACGGAAGCTTCTTTATTATCGACGGCGGATATACAAACGGAAACCAAGGCAAAAGCGGCGGGCTCAACGCTTCCGGCATCTCTACCGGGTGCAGCTCCTCCGCGCCATACATTATGAACGTCCTTAAGGAACACGCCCCCGATCCCGAAAACATAACGATAGCCGCATGGCTTATCACGCATATGCACGAGGACCATTTCGGCGGATTTGTCGACCTCGCGCTCAACGCCGATTTTGCCGAGGATAAAGCCAGAATAACTATCGAAAACCTCGTGTACGGTATGTCCTCCGATGAAAACGCCAAAAATGCAAATTCGTCACAGCGTGCATGGTCAAGAGTGTTTGCAAGAGCTATTTCCTCCGAGGGCTGGAGTGAGCGTATTCAAAGCAAATACAAGGCTCACCCAGGACAGCAATTTTTCCTGCGAGAGCTCTCCTTCACTGTATATACATCAGAGGATCTTCTCCACTGTAACACTTACGATCCTTTTGCTGACGGTAAATACATCAACAATACGAGTATCGTCACTATGGTAAGCTTTATGGGCAAGGATATACTCCATCTTGCCGACTCGTCTGCCGCCAATAACCCCGGCGTGCTTGCTCCGATATACAACACAACGCTTAAAGCAGACATTCTTCAGGTTGCGCATCACGGATACGGAGATACCGCCGCAGACTCCATATACAAGTACGTACAGCCCGAGATCGTTTTTTGGCCTGTCTGCGCACAGCATTTTTACGGCTATGAAATTGGTTATATCGAAAACGGTCACGAATACGGCGGAGTTAAAAACGTAGGATTTAACAATATACTCTTTAAGGACGGCATACGCCATTATGTTCACGGCTCAACACACCTGACCTTCAAGAACTTTGAAACGTGGATACCCGAGCCTACCGACGACCCCTTGCAAATATATGACAAGGACACGTGGGTACCCGACGTAAACTATATAAAGAACAATAACTACAAATAATAAAAAATATCGCGTGCCCGTCACCAGGCACGCGATATTTTTTATTTACTCTGCGTCACCGTCAAGGAAAATAACGATCTTTCTGTTATTCTCCGAGCCGATGGAATTTGTCGAAACACCCGCAATGTTCTGAATTTCGGAATGAATGATCCTTCTCTCGTAGGGGTTCATAGGCTCAAGCATTACACTCTTCTTGTACTTCTGTACCCTTGCCGCCATTCTTCTTGCGAGCGCACGGAGAGTTTCCTCTCTCTTCGCACGGTAGCCCTCAACATCAACGGTAATTCTTACGTATTCGTCCTTTTTACCGTCCACTCTCTTGTTTGCCGCAAGGCTTGCAAGATACTGCAAGGAATCAAGAGTCTCACCGTGATGTCCGATAAGAAGTGCTGCGCTTTCACCGCTCACAGCTATTTTCTTCTCCCCTTCCTCTCCGTCCGTCATAGTAACCTCTGCGTCTATATTCATATCCGCAAGAAGCTTCTCGATAAATTCCAGCGCACTTGCCTCACCGCCAACGGTATAGCTTGCGCTGATCTTTGCATCTGTTGCGCCGATTCCGAGGAAGCCCTTTCTGGCATCCTCAAGCACGGTATACTCAATCTTTTCTTTAGAAGGCGCTCCGAGCTCAGCCACAGCCTTAGCAACTGCTTCTTCAACGCTCTTTGCGCTTACGATTATCTCTTTTTTCACTTTAATTTCTCCGTTTCAGATTAGTCCGCAGAGTCTTCGTCTGCATTTTCATTTTCTGTCTTTTCGGCGTTGCTTCTGTCTGTTCTCTTATCCTTCTTAATGGGTGCCGCAGAAACCAAGCCCGATTTCTTAGTGTTTTTTGCTTTATCGGCTTCTTCCTGAGCCTCAAGCGCTTCCTTGTGCTTGAGCGCAGCCTCTCTTGTGTCCTCAAAGTCCTCGTCATCTATGTGATGCAAGGAGCGAACCACACGTCCTGACTTTTCCACACGGGTATTCTTATCAACACGTGCATTGATCTCTCTCTCTGCCGCCTTGTAATCCTCATCGGTAAACTTGGGCATAGGCATTGCAAAATGAAGTATCAATCTGCTTATAACGCCGAGTATACTCTTGAATATCCAATAAACGCCAAGTGCTGCGGGTACGCCAAACGAGATAAATACGCTGAAGAGGGGCATTACTATGTCCATCATCTTGTTGGAGCATCCCATCTGCGCCTGCTGTGCGTTATCCATAGGCTGATACGATAATTTTCTCGTCAGCTTCATGCTTAAGAAATAGGAAAGGAACGTAAGCACGGGAACCGCTATAACAAGCCAAAGCGCGGGATTCTTAAGAGACTCGAGATTCATACAATCGCTCGGCATTATCGACAGATCAAGTGCGCCGCCGAATGCCTTAAGATTAGGCATATTATCGAATATTTCCTGAGTAAAGCCCTCAACGTGGGCAAATGCCTCATATCCCTTTGCTTCGATCTGTCCGAGCAGTGCCATGCTTCCTCGGGAGGTATTGGATCCGAGTATAGCGGTGATCTGCGAGATCGCATCGTCACTGAGTCCGCAGATATATTTAAGCGGGTTTATAACGACGTTATAAAGTGCGATCAGTATCGGGAACTGAATGAGAAGCGGCAGGCAACCGCCCATGGGGTTGTAGCCCTCCTTCTGATAAAGCTCCTGAATCTCCATCGTCATTTTTTGCTGTGTCGGTTTGTCGTCTCTGCCAGCATACTTCTTACGTATTGCCATTTCCTTAGGGCGAAGACGAGCCTGCTTGATAGAGTTTTTCTGCTGTCTGATACCAAAGATAAGCGTTGTCAGTATTTCAACAACTATCGAAAACAGCAATATAGCAAGAATATAGCTGTTACCGAGAATGTTATTGAAAAATTTCAACAACCAACCAATCGGTACGTTAATAATATCCATTCTATTGTTCTCCTCTCTTTTTTTGCGGAGCTGTCATTGTAAGTCCTGATGTTTTTAAATTTCTGTGTCCTCTTTATCCTTTTGATATTTCGGTATTCTCTTCGGTCGCTTCCGCTCGGGAACGGGGTCGTAACCGCCCGCAGAATAGGGATTGCAGCGTAAAATGCGCCACACAGTCAACCAAGAGCCCACGAAAAAGCCACGTTTTGTAAACGCTTCAAGAGCGTAGGCAG
>CAZSSE010000008.1:0-16922 GCA_964609165.1 uncultured Lachnospiraceae bacterium | reverse complement strand
TTTGGTTGCTATTTCTCTTTTTATTTGTCACCTATCAATTGTATCATAACATTTTATCATCTTTTGATGCAAAAGTACTTTTTATAGTTAAAAGCAGCATTGGGAATAATTTTTCGTCGCCTTGAATAGATATAGCTTGAAGAACTAAATCGATATTTTGAAGGGAGTACAAAAATGAATATTAATGAACAGAACGTGACCGGCAGGATCACCATGCCAATAATACGCCGTGATATAAACAGCGATATTTCCGAGGATTTTACACTTCCGGACTATTATCCTGAGATACGAAAGGTCCTCTATACACGTGAATCGCTATTAGCGCCTGCTAAATTTGTCGGTGGGAATAAGATAGACATAAACGGCGTGATAGATTATGATCTGGTCTACGTTAGCGGTGACGGAAGACTATGCTCTGCGCCATTCTCGGCTGAATATTCCTTTTCCTTACCGCTTGAAAATATGAGTGATTTTGAAATCAGCGAAGGCTTTTCAGTAATGGCTCACACCGTAGCGGAAAGCTCAAGTGTACGTGTAAGCGCACCGCGCAGATTGCAGATACGCAGTCATCTTCGGACGTCGGTAGGCGTTTTCGGAAAGGTGATATGCAGTGAGAAGGTATTTGGTCTTGAGGACGGAGAAGGCTTCGAGCGTCTTGAGAATAGCGTTAGTGCAATCGAGCTTGTTTGCGAGAGCTCGGATGTAATATCACTTCAGGACGAATACAGACTTGCATCTGCGGACAGCAGAGTTGCACTTGCTCAGAGCAGCGTAGTAATAGGTAATATACGTATTGACGATGACGTAGCTAAAATAAGCGGTGAAATACTGATAAAGCTTCTTGCGATCAGTGACGGAACGGGAGACGTTGAGAGAATAGTTCGCAAAATACCCTTTGATGCAGAAACAGATCTTGATGGCATAGATATGGCAGAGAAGCCGCTGTGCCGAGTGTCGGGAAATGTAACCGATCTATCGGTAGAGGTAGAGGAGGGAATTGCGGTGATAGAGGCTAATCTCGTTCTTGAGCTTTGCGGTGTAAAGGAGAACATGGTCGTTTGCACCAAGGATGCCTATTCTACGCAAAGAGAATGTGAATGTGAGATGAGAAGCTACGAGCTGCCACGTATTCTTTGCAACAAAAATGCAAGTATTTCTCAAAGCGAAAGGATAAGCATGAGCGAGGCGGGAATTTCCGATGAAGCAGAGATAGTAGACGTCAGTGCCGTTGCGGTGGCAGAAAAAGCGGAGTGCACGGATAGCGGATATACCGTGCGCGGTAATTGCCGATATAATCTTATACTGCTTCGTGACGGTGAATATACTTCCGCAGAAATAAGAGTTCCGTTCAGGTATGATACAGACGCCATTGATGAACGAGGAAATGAAATAGATAGCTACGATGCGGTTGCAAGTGTTTCAAACGCGCGCGGACGGATAGACGGAGAATACATAGATCTCGATTCGGAAATATCGCTTGCTTGCAGTATGTGGGGTAAGGATAGCGTAGAGATACTTGAGCGTGTTGACTTCGGCATGCCGATCGAAAAACGTGCAGGCACGGTCGTTGTGTGCTATCCTCGCTCGGGCGATACCCTTTGGAGTATTGCAAAGCGGTATTCAGTAACGCAAAGCGATATTAGCGGAGATCCCGAAAACGATAGCTTTATTATGATAGAGACGTGATAAAAAACGCTTTTACTGTCTTTTGACAGTAAAAGCGTTTTTTCAGCTCATATTTTTATTCAGAAAAGCGAGAAGCTCATCAGTGTATTTCTTCTCATCAAAGTATATTGCATCAGCGTGCGTAGCACCGCTTATTGTCACTAATCTTGTACTCTCCTGCCGAGCCTCGGCTATATTGCGTGAGTGGATTATTGGTACGTAATCGTCTTTGTCGCCGTGTATGAGTAACGCAGGAATGTGCGATCGCCCATAAAGCTCGGCGGCGGACGGCGCAGACAGTGTGAAGTCCGCAAGAGTTCTTGTCCAAAATCCCGCGAATGTCAAGACGAGAGATGCAAACGGTATTTTATTATAATTTCTCATAACGTGCAGAATAATTTCTTTCGGAGAAGAGAAGGGACAGTCGGCAATAACGCACTTTACCGCGGTGTCGTCCTTGCTTACAAGCCCACTTGCCATAAGAACTGTTGCGGCACCCATAGAAAGCCCCATAAAAGCTATAGGCATATCCTTGCCGAAAAGCTCTGCGGCTTTATTGCGCCAAGCTATAACATCATATTGCTCTTGAACGCCGTAACAGATATATTTTCCCTCGCTTCGGGAATGTGCACGCTGATCGGCTACGAGAAGGTGGTAGCCTGCATCATGGAGTATTCTCATCTGAAGACAGAAATCTCTTCGGGCATTGGAGCGGTATCCATGAAAAAGCATTATCACGCCCTTCGGAGATACGTGCTCCGGTGCTTCCACCACAGTAGCAAAAAGTCGCAGACCGTCATGTGAGAGCGTGCATATATCTTGTGTGCGGTGTGCGTCAAACCAATCGTAATCGCTGCGCAGCCGCTCTTCTCCCGCCATGGTCAGCCTGCGCTCCGAAAAGAGCCCTTCAAAGTTATCCGAGCGGTCACGGCGACGCACGCATATCTGTTTGAAAATTATATATCCTACTACAAAAAGAAGGACCGAGACAAAAAATATAACGCCTATCAAAATATTAATGCCAAGCATAAGGATACCTCCCACAAAATCTGAATATATTGTACCACATTTTGCTTTTTAAATCAATATCGGACTAAAAAAATTAACAAAGCCGCGCTTGCGTAAGCACAAGCACGGCGGAGCTTAATTATGCCCGTGATAACAAATCGCTCAGTCGTAGAAATATTTTTCCGCAATCAGCTCATTGCAGGCGGCGACCGTGGCTATCGCGTCGCAATACTGATCGTAAAGGCTTGCCGAAAGCTCGGAGTCATCATCTATTATGAGCATTGATGCGATATACAATGCCGCGGGGTGTATCAGCTCATCACAAAGAGGGAAGGTGTCCATAAGCGATATATATATGGGGCTGAAGTTTGAGGCTTCAGGCAAGCTTTTTGCACTTCGCAAACTCTTGTCGAGAGACTTTGCGGTGGAGCAAAACGAGGCGAGCAGGTATGGGGCTCTCAATTCGTAATCGGTATTGCCCTGCGGATCGTTCAGCTCACCGATAAAGCACAAGGCTTTGTTGTAAACGTCAATGGCAGAATAGCTCATATCCCACCTCGCTTACGTTCAATTTTTAACTCCGAGAGAAAGCGTTACCATCTCCGCAGGATATACTACCTTTGCACCGTAAAGGTGGAGACCCTTAACAGCATCTGCAAAGCGCTTTTCGGGACGGTAAGCGTCGATCTCGGAAAGCTGCTCGGCGAATGCGATAGCTCTCGTGGTTCTCATTATGCACATATGCTTGTAGTATGTCGTCATATTTTCAGTGGCGATATTGTTGGAAACGTAGATCTTGCAGCCCGCGATCGAGCCGAGGTATCCGTTTGCAAGCGCATCTGCGTCATTGGTGATCGCGAGCTTTTCCTTGAGTATCACTGCGGCAACGGCGGGAGATATTTCGAGTACCATGCCTGTGGAGTCGGTGACGTTGTTCTCGTAAAGTATTCTGCGTGCCTTGATGATCGTATCAATAAGGTTTCCCGTGCTTATATCATCATTGGTAACTGTGTTTTCGGCACCGGAGTAGAGCGAAAATACGTGCTTATCGGCCTCATCTGCAATAGCGGCGGCTGCGCTCTTCATTGCCGCCTCCATAAGCTTGGGTGTGCACTGCGCCCTGTCAACGTCATCGATCTGGAAGTTGAAGAACTTCGCTCTGTCGATAGTCAGTGTCTGAACCGTATCGGAGAGTGCCTGCGGAGATGACATATCGGTGTCCTTTGTGTAATCGCTGACCTTTATGGCTCCAACGCCGCAGATCTTTACGACCGAGCCCTTGTTTTTGATCTCGCCCTCGAAATCTCTGTTGCAGTTTGCGACGGCTATGTACTGCTTTTCAAGTGCGGTATGGAGATTTTCGCTCCAGATGGTAGGAATAAAATTTGTAATTGCCATAATGATTGTCCTTTCTTTTTTTAGCTTTTTAGTGTTTGAATATGTTTTTACAGCGTGCAAAGCATCCGAGTAAAAACAGGATGAGTATAATTATCTCTGCATCCATTTTTTCATAGATTCCTTGATTTTTGAATAATTTGCGTGTACCTCGGAACGCGACATCCTGCGTACATCTTCGGGAGAAAAATATTCTCCCTGCGTGTTAGTACCTGCCGCTCCCGGAGATTTTGATGCGTTTTTTGCGTTAATTCGTGCAATGCGGAGTGCCTCTGCCGCCATACGCTTTTCATAAAGCGCATATGATGCCGCAAGCGATGCGCCTCTCTTCACGCTTTCCCATACCTCTTCGGGTATCTCCTCTACGGGGATCTCCGGAAATAGAGCGGTAAAATCGCCAAGCTCGGAAAGTATTCTGTTTTGACTCTTTTTCAGTTCCTCAAGCTTATTGATCTGTGCGTGAAGCTGATCGATCTCTTGCTTCAGTGCCTCAATAGTTTTTTCAGCCGCAGTCTTTTCGTCGCCGGCTATCTCTTCGCCGTCGGGCTCGGCGTTGCCGTCGCTGTCGTGCGAATACGGCTCCTGATATTCGGGCATATCATCGGAATTGACCGCCTTGTCATTTTCAAATTCGGCGGCAAGCTCGTATTCGGGCATTGGATCCTTATCGTCTTTATTTTCAGCAAAAAGCGCATTTTCTTTTGTGTCTGTCATATATCGTCCTCACTTTCTGTACTGTCGGTTTTTGTGATGCTTTTATTTTCATTTAGTCTGATTTGCTCAAGCAGATCGTCACGGTCGATGAGCGCTCCGAGCGGCAGACGCCGAACGTATTCGGACGCGCTTATATATCCTCCGTCAAGCAGCTTGTCCAAGAGATTTTGTACACCCGATGCGCTGTACCTCTTCATTTCGGATATTTGCGCTTCGGCGCAAAGAATGTCGTTTTTGATGATCCGGAAGTCGACCTTTTCAGCCTTGATCTCACCTTTGCTATAGCAGGGAATAAGCCTGTCGGATGTGTAATATGCGCACATCATATCAGCCCAGATATTTGCCAGATCCTCGATCACACGATAGTATGCGCTTCGTATCTGTTCAAGCGGTATTCTCGACGTCTCTTGAAGCGCAAGGATAGCACTTGTGTTGTTGGCTTCAAGATTGCCGAGAGCCGAATCTGTAGCTCCCATAAGCTCCTTTGTAAGAGCCACGGCACTGTCGATAAGCTCCATATATCCCGATTGCATCTCTCCAACCCCCACAACGCTTACCGAGTCCGCAATATTTCCGCCTCCGAATGCCGCAATTGCCTCGCCGACCTCGTTTGACCATTCGGGGATCTTCGATTTATCGTAGACTATCTTGGAGAAAGCCGTATCGGTCATATGCTTCATTACCATAGCGTATGCTCGATTTATGAATTTTTGGTTGGGGATAAGAGCTGTTATCGGTGATGCTCCGTGAAAGCTGTTTTTGATGGGCGTCCAGTTGAAATATGCTATCGGATAGAGGCGGCAGTCTGTTTTTCCTCGGCGAATGATGCAATCCTTTGTCGATTTTTCAAAAGAAACCTTGCCGTCCTCACGCCAAAATTTGATAATATAGGTCGTTTTGGCTTCATCCTCGCCTCGAAGCTCATATTTTGCCATATCGCCCGATTGTATGGAATATTCCTCATCGGGAACTATCTTCAATATTTCGCTTTCGGGAGTACCGTATGCCCGAGCCTCGTCGCAAAGGCGACCGACAGGCGCACGCCCGGCAAGGATTATATAATCCTGCGACTGTATATCCGCCTTGTTGACGTCGGATGGAAATACGTTTACGCTATCTATCAGATCGGTGACTATATCTCCCTCAAATCGCTGAGGACTTTTGATAGAGCTGTCCCAATAGCAATAGATAACTCCGTCTCCGGTTATCGCTGCATCTGTAAGCATTTTGAGCATTTTGCGATCCATACCGTCCTTTTTCCAACGGTAAGCCGTATTTTGATTAAGAACTTCTACGCCACTTTGTATAAGCGCAGCATTGTTGCTGTCCTGAACGAATGGTAGATTCTCGTCAGTAAAGCGAAGAGAAATATTTGCCGAGGCGACCGAGCAGGTAAGATAGTTTATAACTCTGTATACAATGTTGAATACGGGGTGGGGAAGGTTCTTGCCCTCCCCGTATTGCCATTGCTCCCCTCGGTAAAAGCGTTCGTTTTGCCGTACTCTTTCGTAAAGTCCGATGCGCCGCTTATATTCCTTGCCGGCTTCATATTGCTCCCACGCTTTGTTCGTTTGGTATGTGTTTGAATTGTTCATAGATATTCCTTTCTGTTTTACTTTCTTTAACGCGCCTCGAACTCGATACTGTGAATGGTTGGTCTGTATTTACTGTTATCGACGAGCGTAAATTCAAAGCCTTTCATTCTGTGGGAGGTTATCCTTCTGCGGATCACGGCATGATTCGCAGAGCCGCTGAATGTGATCGGTATAGACTCACCGCGATCGGTTTTCAGTGTAAGGCCGACGCTTGAATTTTGAAGATCACAGCGGCAGACAACAGAGCTTATCTTTTTATATTCCGCATAGTCAAATTCATATACTCCGCTTTTGATGCTTGCCGATATATTCGTATAGGATGTGCTGTACGAATCCTGATCTAAATTCTCATCAAAAACGTATACTGCGTTTTCGTCAGTAAATCCTACGTTGCCGTTTGCGTCGAAAAAATTAGTAGCGAATATCGTTCTGAAATTTATCCAAGCCTTGTGCTCAAGATTGTAGATCCAGACGTATCCGTCTCGCTCCTCTTCGTGAAACCATATTTCCTTGTGCACTCTATCGTAGAATACAATGTTATATTTAAAAAATTCCGGTAGAAGGAACGACCTTATGGGGTCGGATATACAACACGCATTGGATTCGTTTAGCCCGTCCGTATCGGAGGTCCATTTGAATATACCGTGCATGCCTACGCTTATCGGTTCGTCACCCACGTTAATCACTCCGTTGTGTGAATAGGCGCCTACAGCAGTGTTGACGCTCTTCAGAGGAAGGTCTTTAATGCCGAATGCCGAGCTGTCAGCCATCCACGTATCTCCCTCGGTGAATATAAGCGGTCTGTCGTAGTGGCGGGCTATTGCCATCACATTGTATCTACCGTCTCCTATAACGAATTCATCTCCCCTGCGAAAATACAGGTGTCCGCTTTCGGGGTATCCTTCGTTTGATTTTTCTACGGACTCATTGCTTACGTATGATGAGGGGTAAATAGTGTTTGAATTGCTTCCGTTCCACAAAAACAGCCTGCTATTGCTTGTTTCTCCTATTACCGATGCAGAGGTGCATGAGAGAATTTTGCTTTTCGGCGATGGATTTTCCTCAACAAACGTAACGTTTATCTCAAATATATCTCCACTTGAAATGCTGTTAAGACATATCAGCTTATTTGAAGCGTCGTATCTGAATTCGGACAATGGGAGAAGAGAACCGTTTTTGTATATTGCCTGGACGCTGTCTACGGCGTAAAGCGTGGGGAGGTATGGCGTCGGGCTTGAGCCTGCCTTGTAGGTGATGCGAGCTCTTGAATGAAGGATATTGAGAGGCTCGTATATTTCTCCGGCTGTACCGGTGGGCCAGTCCTTGCCGAGCAGCGGAACATACCCTGTGGATATGGTGGCGGATCCTTCTGTTATCCGATAAATGTATGTACCGTCTACAAGATAAAGATTGTCACGAAAATAGAAAAACTGAGCCCTGCCGGAGGTGGTTTTGATCCTGCTGCAGAAGGTCAATTTACCTGTCTCTACGTCTACCTTGTATACGTAGTCGTCTGCAAGCATGAAGCATACAAATCTGCTGTTTATAATTCCGCTCCATATGTCGCGTATACTTTTTTGGGTTGATAAAATTTTTTTGTATCCGCATCTTTTTTTCAGCGAGCCGTCGGGCATTATTCTGAAATTGGTAATCTCCTCGATGCCCGGAGGCTTGCCGTAGGTCATTCGTGTGTCAATGCCGCCCGAGCCGTTAAATGTCAGCTTGACCGTTTTTTGTGAGTTGCTTTTAAGTCCCATAGCTTAATGCTTCCTTTCTGATTTTTTCTTTTAGCGTATTTATACGCTTTTTTGCTCCTTTAGCTATTTATATAAAGCGCAACGGGATAAACGGTTTGAATTTTGAAAGCAGAGCCTCAAGAATCAATCATAAAAGGAGCGGGGATCTTTAAATTTAAAGTCGTGGTACAGACGAAGTTCATCGTCTCCGTCATCCTGAACCGAGGGATGTATTCTGCTCATTACCGCATATCTCAGAGCCTCGGGTGCGTGCGTTATCCTGTGAGGATGATCGGCGGCATCTTCTATGCGGTCGGGATCGCACAGAAGTGCGGATAAGCATTCTATAAGCTCTCGGCATTCGGACGAGATTTTTATAAACGGATGTCCCTCGCTTGCCGCAAGATATTCTCTGAGCACTCGCCATCCCGGGATTCTGCGGTTGTCCGCAGCGCACATCGGAGGCATATCGGGGGCTGCGTTTTGCATTATCTCAAAGCCGCTTTTTCCGCTGTCCTGCCGTCTGTTCCAAAGATCGGGAGAACATACGGCAAGCTCTGCGTGATGATCTCTTGCAAGCTGTGCAGCCCGATGCGCAGCTTGAGAAAGAGTAAGCCCCGATTCGCAGTGCTCGCGTATCACCCAGATGTTTTTGCTCTTATCTATGCCAACGAGCAGGATCGCCAGCATATCAAATCCGTAGTCAAGGGCGATAAAGTGTTTGAGATCGTTTGGAATGAGAGTAGGGGAGCAGACGTGCCGCAAACGGTCGAATTCCGGAAAGAACTGACCCTCGAATACGTCCCAGCGTCCGTAGAGCCACGCATCACGCAAGCGCGGCGGTAAGGATTCAAGTGATCGCACGTATTCGGGATCGGCATCTGTGAGATTGGGATTGTCGTAAACGAGCGCGGGTATAAATTTGTACTCGCGTGGGTTTTCTCCGCTTCTAAAATCTCTG
Source organism: uncultured Lachnospiraceae bacterium (assembly GCA_964609165.1). Lineage (GTDB taxonomy): Bacteria > Bacillota > Clostridia > Oscillospirales > CAG-272 > HGM12713. Next base: position 7,848 of record CAZSSE010000008.1, on the reverse strand, counting down.
TCAACGAATAAACGCTTGACCCAGCTGTGTCCTATACCACCGGGATTGCAGGTCAGATACATACGTCTTGGAAAATGATTGGAGCCACGCAGACAGGCCTTAAGTATTGAAAATCTGAATTCGCTCAGTTGCGTTGCCTCGTCAATGGCTATAACGTCATATTCCTGTCCCTGATACCTGAGAGCATCTCGGTCGACTGCACAGTATCCTAAGGCTATTCTGCTGCCGTTTGGAAAAAGTATTGCCTTTTCGGATTCGCTGTAGCTTATTATTCCGCCGTACTCGCGTAAAAATGGAATAACGTGATTGGTTTTTAACTCGGGAAGCGTTCTTCGCACAAGCAAGCAGGAAAGTCCGGGATAACGCAGACACATTCCTGCAAGCTTTCGGCGCAGAGCCCATGATTTACCGCCGCCACGCGCTCCTCCGTATGCGGTAAATCTCGCACGCGAATCAAAGAACTCCTTCTGACGGGCGGTCGGAACTCCGGATATGCTTATCCTTTGATTTTCACTCATTACGCGCCGTCCTCCAGAATGTCGTGCTCAAAGCAGATCTCAAGCTGTGAGGATGCGCTGCGGCTTTTGGCGGATTCGTCGTATCCGAGCCTTTTTTTCAGATATGTCGAGATCAGCGTAGCCGAAAGGTCGGAATTGAGTGCCTCATCCTCAAGCACCGCAAGTATTTTGCCGTATTCGGCGGGATACTCGCTTGCGATCGCCTCAAGCTCCTGCGTCCCTATTCCGAGATAGCGGCAAAATCCCGCAAGATTTGGAAACAGGGCTTTTGAGTATGCCCTTGACCTATTGCTCAAAGCAGATCTCAAGCTGTGAGGATGCGCTGCGGCTTTTGGCGGATTCGTCGTATCCGAGCCTTTTTTTCAGATATGTCGAGATCAGCGTAGCCGAAAGGTCGGAATTGAGTGCCTCATCCTCAAGCACCGCAAGTATTTTGCCGTATTCGGCGGGATACTCGCTTGCGATCGCCTCAAGCTCCTGCGTCCCTATTCCGAGATAGCGGCAAAATCCCGCAAGATTTGGAAACAGGGCTTTTGAGTATGCCCTTGACCTATTGCTCTTTTTTCGCTTGGAATCGCTCTCTGTATCTTCCTCCTCAGTAACCGCCGAGCACAGCTCGATATAGCTTTTTAAAAGCTCATTTATCTGTCCCGTGTCACAAAGCTCAGACAGTGAGCTTTCGGAACAATTCATTTTGTTTTCTCCTTTCTCCCCGTTGCGCAAGATGATTTTACATCAAACAATAGTATCAAAGGGTCTCTCTGAGTCTCATGTGGTCTCAAATTTTGAGACTTTAGAAGAAATAATTGAATTTTTCCAACAAAAAAAGAGCAAACACGGATAATTCCGTATTTGCCCTTAATTTCAATTTGCTTAAGGCTTCACAAGCCAACTTGATATATTATATTTTTTTGCAATGTCAATATATTCCTGCTGTGTCTGTGTATCAGACGAGTAAGGAAGAAGAACACGCATTTTATAATATATCAGATGCATTTGCATTTGCGAGATCTTCGCTTCAACGTAAGCATTTACGTCCTCGTCCTCCTTGTAGTCTGTCGTATCGAGCGCAAGATAGTTAAAGCACTTATCAAGCCTTGCGATAAGCACCTCATTGCTTTGAGCGGTGATAATGCTGTCCGGAAGCAGACAGCCGATCACGGCCTGAGGCTCGATATCGTGTATAAGCTCTGCAATATTGCATATTTTCTCAACATCCTCCTCATCGACCGAGCGAGGAACAAGGAGACAGTCTCCTACACCCCCACGAAAGGCTTCGACTGCCACCGAGCACCAGCTTGAAAGATATACGTCGCGCAAAAGATCGTTTTCCTCCGAAAAGGATGGGATATACAGCAGCGCGCTGGCGTATAGCTCTCGCTCCTGCAGGCGTGTCGTTACGTTAGATATACCGGAGGCATCGGGGGCGTATTCAAGATACGAAAGCTCTGCAGAAAGAGCCGAGCGGTAGAGAAGCGTTCCGTCGATCGTGTTGAGAGCGATGCAGACTGCATCTGCATCATTTGGAATAGCCGCCAGACGCTCGGAAAAATTGGAGCCGTCAAGAAGAAGCGGAAGTGCATATCCGCCGACGGATCTTGCATCGGGAAGTGCGTCAGCTACCGCTTCGGTAGATGAAGCACTGCTCTTGTCATCACCCTTGGAGGCTGAATCCTCTGATGTCTTGTTATGCAAAGCTGTGCCGATTATCAAAAAGAGCACAAAAAGAACTGCAAGCGCAAGCACAGAGAGTATTATTGTAGCCTTTATTCTCTTTTTTTTATATATGATTTTTCTGTATTGCATATGTCTTGCGCGATTGTTCATCGATTACCTCTTGGAAGCTTTTTTAATACTTTTTTGAAATTGCTTGGTTCTTGCGCGGTTGATAAGTATAATTGCGGTTATTACCAACGCACAGAAAACTATAGAGAGAGAAGTGAAGATTATCATTTGATAATCGGCACCGTTTCGGACGGGCTCAAGCTCGGATATATCAAGCGATTTAGCGTAGTCGTTGGGTATAAAGGAAAGCTCGTTTCTTACAGCCTCCTTCTTATCGTTTATAATGGCATCTGAAAGAGAGCTTGACAGCGTTTGAAGATTTTTCTCTATCTCCAGCTTACTTGCTTCGTCTGTGGTGGAAAGACGTTCAATAAGATAGAGGCAGGGAACTGTTTCTCCGTTACCGTTTTCGGCTTTTGATTCTACGATAGCGTGATCTCCGACCTTCAGGTTAAATGCGGTATCCTCGTATTTTTCATCCATAATTCCGCGCGGGAAATAGTATCCGTAGGCGTCAGAAAGATAATCGGAGGTAACGTCCTCATTATATTGACTTCCTATGAGCTTGTACATAGATGTACCGCTTTCGAGCTGCTTGCGTGCTTCTTCGATCTTCGCAAGCTTTTCCTCACGCTCGCTCTCATCATTTATAAATACGGCGATATGCCATGTGTTCGCGAAGTTCTCCTGTATGTAAGGAACGAGGACGTCGGCGGAGGAGGGGATAGTTCCGTTCTTTTTGTATTCGGTAGCAAGCTGACCGTAAATAATATTGATGCCGGTTATAAAGCGAACGTAGTGGTCTGTAAGTCCCACGCTGAGCTGACTTTCAAAATAGTCGCTTCTGCTTCCGTCGTACTCTGCTTCAATATCGATCTCTATAGCCGAGCTCACGTCATCGCGCAAGGCTTTTTCATCGTAAATTATACCCTCCTGCTTACAAAGCTCAAGAATAGCATAATTTTCGGTGATATTCTCATTTACAGCATCCCAAATGGCAGCGTCAAGGGCTGCGTCATCAGTATAGCTGTCCTTCAGTCCCTTTGCATAGTTGTGTGCGAGAAAATACAGCTCCTCGTAAAGAACCGTGTATCCACCGACCGTTCCAACCTCTGTTTTGGCAAGCTTACCTTGCGCGAGCGGACGCCCCTTGCAGGAGACGAGAGATACAGAGAGCATAAGCGTTGCAAGAAGAAGTGAAATATATCTTTTTACGGATCTGTTTATAGATCTGTGCTTTTTATTCATTTTAAAAACCTCGTCCAAACATTCATATACCAAACATTATACATCAATTTTATGACGATACTGTGAATAAATCACTCAAAAATGAACTTTCATCTCAAAAATAATGCCGCATAAAATAAAAAACGGCGAATATGCAAAAAAAATTAAAAAATCTCTTCCATTTGTTGAATAAATGTGCTATAATTAGATAGGTTGAACTTAAATCTTGATAGGGCGGTGAGAGTATGCAGTCAAAATACAGTATTTCTTTGAGCGATCTTATTTCTGAATTTTCTCTTGAGGAGATATATTTGCCTTGTCCTGCAAGTCAGATAAAGGTGCACAGTCCTGAGGTCAGCCGTCCGGGTCTTGCGCTTAGCGGCTTTGTTGACGTATTTGAGCCATTCCGTATTCAGATCATCGGAAAAGCGGAGCATAAGTATCTTTCGGGACTTTCAAAATCGCAGAGAGCTATCAGAATTAATTCGTTTTTTAAGCTGAAGCCTGTTGCGGTGGTTATAACTACGGGACTTCTGATATATGAGGAGATGCTTGATGCAGCTAAGGAGGAGGGAATACCACTGCTTCGCGTTGAGGAACGCACAAGCCCTTTTATGGCGTCACTTATCGCTTCGCTCAATACAAGCCTTGCACCAAGGATAACTCGGCACGGAGTTCTCGTCGAGGTCTATGGAGAGGGAGTTCTGATACTCGGCGACAGCGGCATCGGTAAGAGCGAGACGGCAATCGAGCTTGTAAAGCGCGGACATCGACTTATCGCTGATGATGCAGTCGAAATAAAGAGAGTCTCAAATAAAACTCTTGTCGGAACAGCTCCAGACCTGATACGCTATTATATCGAGCTCCGTGGCATCGGTATTGTAGATGTAAGAAGGCTTTTCGGTATGGGCGCGGTAAAAGCAACAGAGCGTATCGACCTTGTGATAAAGCTTGAAAATTGGGCGCCGGAGAAGACCTACGATCGCTTCGGACTTGATGAGGAGGTCGAGAATATTTTGGGAATAGACGTACCCGCAATAACCATTCCCGTGCATCACGGACGTAACCTTGCGGTAGTTATCGAGATTGCCACAATGAACAACCGTCAGAAAAAAATGGGCTACAACACAGCCGAGGAGTTCAATCAGCGGCTGATGGAGCAAATAGAATCGGAGGAATAAAAAATGAAATTAAGCGTATTGATCAATCTATACGGCGCAAAAACACTTGACGAAACACTTAAGATAATGTCCGAGCAGGGCATTAAGACCGTAGAGGTCGGCGCGGGCGGTTATCCCGGAAAGGCACATTGTGATCCCGCAGCTCTTCTTGCTGATGAGGCAAAGCTTGAGGAATTCAAGAATACATTCAAAAAATACGGTATCACAATCTGTGCGCTTGCAGCTCACGGTAATCCCTTGCATCCTGATAAAGAGCTTGCAAAGATGTACGACACTGATTTCAGAAACGCTGTTCTTTTAGCTGAGAAGCTTGGCGTTGACACTGTTATTACCTTCTCGGGCTGTCCCGGTGACTGCGAAGAGTCTAAATATCCTAACTGGGTAACTTGCTCTTGGCCCGATGACTATCTCAAGATACTCGATTGGCAGTGGAATGAGAAGGTAATTCCTTATTGGCAGGAGACAGGAGCTTTTGCAAAGGCTCATAAGGTAGATCATATCGCATTTGAGATGCATCCCGGATTTTGCGTATATAATCCCGCAACACTGCTTCGCCTTCGTGAGGCTGTAGGCGACGTTATCGGCGCAAACTTTGACCCCTCGCACCTTATCTGGCAGGGAATGGATCCCGTTGCTGCTATCCGTGAGCTCAAGGGTGCTATTTATCACGTTCACGCAAAGGATACCAAGATCGACAAGTACAATACTGCTAAGAACGGTGTACTTGACGTTAAGCACTATGGCGACGAGCTTGGACGCTCATGGGTATTCCGTACTGTCGGCTACGGCAACAACGAGTCCTATTGGAGAGATCTGGTTTCCAACCTCCGTCTTTGCGGCTACGACAGAGTTCTTTCTATCGAGCACGAGGACAGCGTAATGTCTATCGACGAGGGTCTGAGAAAGGCTGTAAGCTTCCTTAAGGATATAATCATCGAGGAAGAAAAGCCGACTACAATGAGCTGGGCGTGATATTCGTGATAACTAATTGATCGTTATATGCGGTGTAGGGCGGAGATATTCCGCCCTTTTGCTTAAAACAAATCTTTGGAGGTCAAAAAATGAAAAGAGTGTTTTTTTCGCTTCTCAGCATTACTGTTGTCGCCTCGCTGTTGGCACTGACCGTGATTCCGTCAAGCGCAGATGCAGATAATCCTTACGGAACGACGAGCGTTGGATGTATTACAAATATTGAAATGGAGAGCAGAGCTGCGCTTTTAGGCGGCGTGGATCATTTTACTTCGATAGTTACATCACATATTCAGGGGCTTGATGAGCGCGAGGCAATTCCTTACAGGACCTACGGAGCGATAGGAAATGAAAATACCAAAATGTTTGTGTATTCCGTCGGCTCTGAAAACGGCCTTGATTTTGCAAGAGCCACTACCAAGGAGATAGTTGAACGCTTCGAGGCGGAAAACCCCGAATGGGACGCTGTTGTAGCGGTAAACGGAGATTTTTTTGATATAGAGACGGCAAAAACGCAATCAATGGGCGAACCGGAATTTCCTATGATACAGATGGGCGACTCGTACAAAACAAATATTTTGCTCTCGGCAACAGGACGAGGAGTGCTTGGCACGACCGATGAGGGAAAAATGGTATATTATACCCTCGGCAATAAATACAAGGAAAACGGATACGGTACCGAAATGACGCTTAGCAAAACCTATATGCTGCAAATACTTGGCGAGCACCGTACCAACGCTATAGCAGAATACCCGGCGTATCCCGATAACAGAGTGGTTGATAACAGGGTGTCCTTTATAACTCCGGATTCCAAATCACGTAGCTTTGAGGATTGCACGGTCTACGTTGTGAAATGTGATACCTACAGACGTGCGCACGTAGGAATAAACGGCAGTGAAATGGGCACTACCGGGTATTATGTTGAAGGAGAGATAGTCGAGGTCAGAGAGGGCAGCACCAATGAAAAGCCTCCGGAGGGCTACGTTTATTTTGCGGTCAAGCAGCCCGAGGTATTTGAGCTTTTGAAGCTCGGCACCTATATCAAATGCCAAAAGGTGCTTACGGGAGAATGGGAGAACGTAGATAATGCTATCGGCTTCAAGCAGCAGATACTTGCAGACGGAAATCTTTTGCTTAAGAATGCATACGGTACGTATAATCCGAACGGCGACTATTCAACTGTTGATTGGTCGGAGGATATTTACGATTATCCCCATTGCTGGAAGGATAGAACAGCCATAGGCTTCCGTGAGGACGGAACGCCTGTGCTTCTCGTGCTTAAAAAATCGCTTCACACAAGCACTTATAAAAACCTTGGCGCCTCGTACTATGAGATTGCCGAGCAGCTTAAGGCGCTCGGATGTGTTGACGGATTTTTACTTGACGGCGGAGGATCGTCTACCTTCGTTGTGAGAGGCGAGGACGGAAGCTTTATGAATGCCTACGTTGGTGAAGGAACGGGGCGTCCGGTTGCTAACGCGGTAATACTTGCTGTGCGTGATGAGAGCGTACCTCTTCCCGAACTTGACGAGGAGGTTGAGGTAAAGCTTCCTGTCGAGACTTCGACCGATAGGATAACGGAAAAGCAAACCGAAGCTGATATTGTTGCAGCTACCGATGATTGCACCGAGACACCCGCAGATAATGAAGGCTCGGGATGCAACTCAACGGTTGCAATGCCAATGATGCTGACGGTATGTTCAACAGCAGTCGTGCTGTCAACCAAAAGAAGAAAACGAATATAAAAAATATCCGTGAACACCCGTTCACGGATATTTTTTATGCAGTCGCCCTGAGCTTAAAAGAATGTTTTTACCCAATCAACAGAAAGACCGATCCAGCCTGCTACGTGATCGTTGCACATGTCCGGGTTGCCCTCCCACGTGATCTCGTTTGCAAGAGCAAGCCCGTGAGGACCCTTGGGATAGATATGAGCCTCGAAAGAAAGACCGTTTTCAATATAAGCGTCGATAAGAAGGGTAGAGTTTCTTACGGGGACGCAGGCGTCTGTAACGGTATGCCAGATAAACATAGGCGGAGTGTTGGGATTTACGTGCTTTTCAAGAGAAAACCTATCTCCCTCTTCTTCTGTATAATCTGACCTTCCGATGAGATTGGCAATAGAGCCTCTGTGAGCCCATTTGCCCGCCGAGATAACAGGGTAGGAG